>JAFGTN010000444.1 GCA_016934075.1 Pirellulales bacterium | reverse complement strand
GTCCGTTGGGAATCGAGGCCGACGAGCCGGGCTCGATGTGGATGGAGAACGGCCGCTTGCACGTGGCACAAAAAAGCCCGCGACTCTACGACGGTTTGGATATCGACGTGTCGTCTAACAAGGACGACGCGGTTTTACGCATAGAACTACTATCTCCAACCGGCGCCGCGCAGGAGGCGGTAATTGAGATTCCCACCCGTGATCTGGCCGGCATGGTGGGCGAACGTGCATATAACGCCAACCTGGACGACAGGGGAACTCGCTTATTGGTACGACGCATGCCGGGCGATATGTTGCGGCTGAAATTCGATCGTAAATCACTTATTTTCACACCCGGCGAGAAACTCGAACTCTCGGTGTTGCCGCGCCATATTCCGGATCTCAATGGTAACGAAACACGGATCAAGATCGACATTTACGCCGACCGCGGCGAGCGGCCTATTTCCAGCCAGCAGACCGATACCAAGTTGTCTGAAATCGACGGCCCGATTGTGATGAATGTCGAGTTGCCGCAAGACGAGGGCGTTTACGATTTGGTGGTCTCGGCACAGCAGGTACCCAGTGTACGGTTGCCCGGGGCCGTGAGTCTTCCGGTGGGTTTGAAGCATACGGTAGCCCAACGCAAGCTACAGTTGGTGGTGTTGTCCAAAGAAAAGCCCCAGCGTCCGAAGGACGAGTCGTCTCTTAAGACCGTGACCGAGATCGACCCGGTCAATCCCAACTGGTGGAAGCGCCTGGCCAAATCAGCCGAGGATCTCTCGCGATTGAAGCTTTCGCCCCAGCAGGCATTCGGCAAAGGCCCGCTGGGTTCGGGGCATCGTAGCACGCGTAAGCACGCACTGGGCGAACTGGTGGAGTTGTCACCAATCAACAAGCCCGGCCAGACCAGTTGGGAAGCTTACACGCTTCCCATCCGCAAACCGGGCAGTCCTCATGTTTTGGAAGTTGAATATCCCAGCGACGTTTCACAGACAATGGGCATCAGCGTGCTGGAGCCCAATGCAGCGGGCGCGCTTCTGCCGATCCAACTCGACTCGGGCGTGGATGTCGCCGAGGAATTGGTAACTTCGGATACACAAAAACCACAAATATTGCGGCACCGCTTGATTTTCTGGCCGCGCAGCGATTCGCCCATTGTTTTAATCACAAACCAGCGACACGACCGGCCCGTGGTTTATGGGCGGATTCGTGTTCTGGCCGGCTGGGAGCACCTGCCCAAGGCTTATGAGGTTGATCGTAAAGCCGAAGAATATCCCAAGCGTTTGACGGCCGCATATCTCGACCGGCCGCTGTTTCCCGAGAGTTTTTCGGCCAGCGAGTCCTATGACTCCTGGAGCCGGCGAAGCCTGGATGATTGGATGACATTCCACGAAGGCGCTTTGCGGACAATCGAATACCTCCAGTACGCGGGCATGGACGGACTGATGATATCGGTTTTGGCCGACGGCAGCACGATCTATCCCAGTCGTTTTCTTGAACCCACGCCGCGTTACGATAAGGGTGTGTTTTTTGATTCCGGCCAAGATCCTATTCGCAAGGACGTTTTGGAGATGCTGTTGCGGATGTTCGACCGCCAAGGCTTGCGTCTGATACCGGCTTTGGAGTTTGCCGGGCCATTGCCGCAATTGGAAGCACTGCTCAGAGAGGGCGGAGCCGATACCGTGGGTATGCGTTGGATTGGACCCTACGGGCAGACCTGGCAGGATACATACCGACCGCAACGGCACCGCGCGCCGTATTATAACGTGCTGCATCCGCACGTTCAGGAAGCAATGCTCAACGTCGTCGACGAGCTTTTGGAGAACTACAGCGGGCACGAATCGATGGCCGGACTGGCCTTGCAGCTTTCGGGGTACGGCTATGCACAATTGCCCGGCCCCGACTGGGGCATGGACGACGCCACTGTAGGCCAATTCCAAATCGATACGGGCATTCGTGTCGACGGCGATGGAGCGAGCGATGATAAGGGCGACGCAAACTTCAATAAACGTTTTCTTAAACGTCAGAAGGCACTTACGGGTCCGTATCGCAAGCAGTGGCTCGAATGGCGGGCCAGGCGGTTGAGCCGGTTCTATTACAAGTTGCAGGAAAAACTCACCAAGGCCAAGCCGGGAGCAAGACTCTATCTTGCCGGGGCCGACTGCTTCGAGTCAGAGGAAATGCAGAAGGCCCTGCGGCCCATGCTGCCGCGTAGGGCCACAATGGCCGAAATGTTGCTACTGGTGGGTATCGACGAGGCTCATTACCACGATCCTAATGGTGTTGTGCTTCTGCGACCGCAACGGATCTCGCCCTTGCGATCGAATGCCGCCGACGCGGCCAGCCTGGAAATCGATCAGATGCCCGACCGCGATACCTACTTCTCCGGGCTTCCGTATGCGGGGAGTTTGTTTTTTCATCAACCTCAAGAGATGCGGCTGGAGTCGTTCGACCGTAAGAGTCCGTTCCGTTCGAGCTATACGATGCTTTCGTCGCAAATCGTGCCTTCCGATAGCCGCAACCGGCGCCGTTTCATTCACGGCTTGGCCACGCTCGATCCGCAAGTCATGTTTGAAGGCGGGTGGCTGATTCCCTTGGGGCAGGAGGATTCGTCTCGTCGTTTCTTGGCCGCCTATCGTAATTTGCCGGCCGTGCGATTCAAGCGACTGGCGAACTCTACCTCGCCCAACGACACACAACCGGTAACCGTCCGCCACGCGACACACGGCGATCATACATATCTTTACGCGGCCAACGACAGCCCACTGGCCACCACGGTGAATATCCGCGTGGGAACGGCCGGGTCCGCTCTCGGCCTGGAAGAGCTGAGCGGATTACGCGAAGTTCCTCCACTCAAACGTGACGATCGCGGCACCTTCTGGGAAATTACGCTCGAACCCTATGATCTTGTGGCCGTACGGCTCTCGCGACCCGACGCGAGACTATATGAACCGACCGTTTCGCTTGCCAAGGATGTGGAAGATGTGCTCGACAAACGGATTCGCGATCTTAGCGTACGTGCAAACGAATTGAGAGCACCTCCATTGTTGAAGGTATTGGCCAATTCGGATTTTGAACAGACGACACCAAAAGCGAGCGAAAAGACCGACCAAAAAGCGGACGAAAGAACCCGTAAGATACCAGGCTGGCTGGCCATCGAACAAGAGGGCACATTGATAGAATTCATGCCCACGGATGTAGCCAAGGGAGTACAGAAGCCGCACGGCAAGCACTCTCTGCGAATGCACAGCGACGGGCCGTCTGTCAGTCTTGTGAGCAAGCCGTTTCAGCCGCCCAGCACGGGACGCCTGAAAATGTTCGTCTGGTTACGCGTGCCCGAGGCCGCCAAACAGCCCACATTACAATGGTCGCTGGTGGGCAAGCTCAACGGGCAAGAGTTCTCGCGCGTGGCCGTGGTCGGCCGGACCGGTGCTCATCCTATCGCCGATCGTTGGGGATGGTACGAATTTCCCATAAACAGCCTGCCGCTCGACGGTATGAGCGAAGCGCGCGTGCGGTTCGATCTTTTTGGGCCGGGCGAGGTACTCATCGACGACGTGCAACTTTCACATCTGGAGTTCGAAGAGAACGAGCTGAAAGCATTGGGCAAATTGATACAAACTGCCGTGTTTCAACTACGCAGGCACCAGGTGGGCGATTGCATCCACCTGCTGGAAGGCTATTGGCCGCGTTTCCTGGTCGAAAACGTGCCCGCTCCTGCACCGACTGTCGAGTCGACCACCGAATCGTCTCTGGCCCATAACGCCAAACCGCGTGTAGCGGCCAAACCCGAACGCGAAGAACCCCAGAAAAAACCGCAGGAAAAAGAACGCGGGTGGTTTGATCGCATGAAGGGTATCTTCCCCAAGAAGCTCTGGTAGTCTTTTTGAGTTCCAGCAGCTTTGTCAGAATATTGCCTGTCGTCGCCGGATTTGTTAGATTTGTTGAAGTCACATTTTCTTCACGCTTATTTTCTAGATGTAGGGTGCGTGCTTGCACGCACCGCCGGAAAATGAAGACTTTGAACTGGCGAACTGTTTCAGAACAATATACTTATATTAGCCCATGCCATAAAAACCTTCGTGCCGAGTGCGACAACACCATTTTCAACTACAAAATTCTATGAAACACTTCGTAGCCAATAGTCACTATATCGGCGCATATATTTTTCGTGCTTTCGTACTTTCGCGCTTTCGTGATTGAAATGTTTTCGCCCTGATTTATTCAGAGCCAAGTAATTATTCTGCATCATGCGCAAGTTCGAATGTGGACTGTCGATGAAACAAGGCTATGGCGTTGGTCCAGTTGTAGATGGTATATTAGACAATCACTCAAACACTGGCTGACAAACGGCCAGCGCCACTGTACTACAGAAAGACATTTTTCCATCGCAAAAGGCTGATATCATGTCTCGACACGCCATCCTGTTCGTAATGCTGTTGGTGAACAGTTTGTCCATGTGTGCAAGTGCCGATTCGGCGACGGAAGCATGTTTGAAGGGCAAATCTTGCCTGGAGAAAGGGGACCTCATTTCGGCTATCACCGCGTTCACTGAGGCCATAAAAGAAGATCACAAATCATCAGATGCATATTACTATCGTGCCCTTGCCCTCCGGAAAAATGGTGAATTGGACAAGGCCATTGCTGACTACACGGAAGCCATTCAGATAGACCCGAAATTGCCAGAGGCATACAACAACCGGGGCATCGCCTACACCGACAATAGTGAATATGATAAGGCCATTACCGACTGTACGGAGGCCATCCGCCTCAACCCAAAATATGCCGAAGCGTACTATGACCGGGGCAGAGCTTACAGCCAGAAGGAAAATCTCGTCAAAGCAATTGACGATTGCACGGTGGCCATACGGCTCAAACCGAATTTCGCCGCGGCATATTCCCTGCGGGGTTGGGCCTATGAAAAAAAGGGAGAGAAAGTCAAAGCGATTGTAGATTTCGCACGAGCCAAGAAGCTCGAATACCCACTTGATGGTCGAGAATCGCCCACATCGCCCGTTCCCGGGGACGGAAAAAAGTGAGGAGCGAATTCAACACTCAAGTGCAACGGTGTAAAATGATGCAAGACACGCATTCTGACCCCTTGGAACAACAAAATTGGACACCGGAACCTGGTCCCTGCTG
>JAFGTN010000443.1 GCA_016934075.1 Pirellulales bacterium | reverse complement strand
TGGGTGTCGCCACGGGGATCGTGATGGAGTTCCAGTTCGGAACGAACTGGGCCGAGTACTCGAAATTCGTGGGTGACATATTCGGGGCACCGTTGGCCGCCGAGGCCATTTTTGCTTTCTTCATAGAGTCGACGTTCCTGGCCTTATACCTCTTCGGGCGCGAACGGGTTTCGGCGGGTGTTCACTGGTTTTCTATTCTGATGGTGGCGATAGGAGCGACGGTTTCGGCTTTTTGGATACTCATGGCCAACTCCTGGCAGCAGACGCCCGCGGGATACGTTGTGAAAAACGGACGTGCCGAATTGACCGACTTTCAAGAAGCCGTGTTCAACGCCTCGATGTGGTTCAGATTTTTTCATACCTTAAACGCCTGTTTCATCTGTGCGGGACTGCTGATGGCTGGCATATCGGCCTGGCTGGTTCTACGTAACCGCGATAAGGAAGCGGCCGGAAAAACCTTGCGGCTGGGATTGGTTGTGGGTGCGTTGGCCTCGATCGTGATGCTTTTTATAACCGGTCACCAACACGCCCGTCAGGTGGCGCGAACGCAGCCGGAAAAACTGGCTACATTCGAAGGTCTGATCCATACCCGCAAGCAGGCACCGCTCTTGATATTCGGGATACCGTCGGAAGATCCGCCTCGGGTGGACTATGCGGTGCAGCTTCCCGGGATGCTGAGTTTTTTGATATTCGACAACTTCGATGCGAGCGTGGAGGGGATCGAGAATCTTCGTCAGGAAGGGCACCCCATGCCGCCGATGATGCCCGTATTCATCTCGTTTCACCTGATGGTCGGGCTGGGGTTATTGTTCATTTTACTGAATATTTACGGTTTGTGGTTGCTTATACGTGGTCGCTTGGAGAAAAGTCCGCGCTATCTTCGGCTGTTACCCTGGGCGATTCCTTTGCCGCTGGCGGCCTGCCAGTTGGGCTGGCTGGTAGCGGAGATCGGTCGTCAACCTTGGGTCGTTTATCGGCTGTTGAAAACTGCCGACGCGTATTCGACGAATGTGGGCGGAGCCGAGATTCTTTTTTCGACAATAGTTTTCAGTTCGATCTACGTGGCGTTGGGAGTGCTTTATCTTTTCCTGTTGTTTAAGATGGTCAAGCAAGGTACAAAACCGGCAGGTGCCTAGGAGGCGTAACCGTCATGGATCTGAACACGATTTGGTTTCTTTTGATCGGTGTTTTAATGTTCGCCTATGCAGCGTTGGACGGATTTGATTTGGGCGTGGGTGTGATGCATCTATTTGCCCGGTCAGAAGAACAACGTCGCACGAACATGGCGGCCGTGGGCCCGGTTTGGGACGGCAACGAGGTTTGGCTGCTGACGGCCGGGGGGGCTTTATTCGCGGCTTTTCCGATCGTATATGCGACCACCTTCAGCGGCTTTTACCTGGCGTTTATGCTGCTTTTATTTGCGTTGATTTTTCGGGCAGTATCGATGGAGTTCCGTATACAGGTCGATGGTGTGCTCTGGCAGCGGTTTTGGGATCTGGCCTTCGGACTGGGTAGTCTGGTGCCGGCGTTATTGTTCGGTGTTGCGGTAGGCAACGTGTTGCGAGGGCTGCCGATCGACGCCGATGGCTCACTCAATGTACCGTTCGTGGAGCTATTGAATCCCTACGCCTTGTTGGTCGGTGTTTTGAGTCTGGTAATGCTGTTGATGCAGGGAGCCATCTATCTTGCCTCGCGAACTGAAGGCGATCTGTGTCGATGGGCCGCGCGTTGGGCAAACGGCGCTTGGTTTGCTTTCGTGGTGGTGTGGATTGTATCTACCATAGCCACGTTTTTTACGGCGCCCTATTTGTTCGAGGGCATACTGTCGAAACCGCTGTTTTGGATTGTGATTCTATCCATGCTGGCTGGCATTGTGGCCGTTCCCTTGGCTTTGCGCTCGCAGGAATATGTGTGGGCGCTCTTGGGTTCGACGATGTGTATTGCCGCGCTTATCGGTCTGATGGGTGTAAGCATGTATCCGCGCATGGTGCCTTCGAGTCTGGATCTTGCAAACAGCTTGACGATTCACAACGCGTCGTCAACACCACGGACACATACCGTGATGTTGATTATCGCTCTTATGGGACTTCCATTGGTTATCGCTTACACGGTGTTCGTCTATAAGGTTTTCATGGGCAAGATCGACCTGAACCGAGAACACTATTAGTGTCTGATATTCTTATCAAATATATTCCACCTGACACGGTTATGCGGATTATTCGGCGGTTTTATGGGCAAAACTGTCAAGAGAATATATTTGTGATAGCATTCATTCAAGAAAAAATCTAACTTTTCAGAGGTCAATGTTGCAGGACACTATCACTCTCACAATATTGGACCACAGAAAATGTGGGCAATACGAGGGGCTTATATCGAGTCGGCGATTCTTGTTGAGAGTTGCCTTAGTGAGAAGAAGTTAGGAATAGGATGCGGCCATTTAAGTTACGCCGCCGAAATACTATTATTTCGCGGATAGTGGTAATAGCAGCGATAACCATGGCTACAACGCCGGTCGTGTTGTGGTTGAGTGGTTTCGATCTGTATTGGACTACGGCATCTGCTGTTGTGGGGATGCTCGTCTCGTTGCCGGTTCTTTTGTGCTTGTACTATTTCTCCCAACTCGAACTGCGTTCGTTGAGTGAACGATTCCACACAGTGTCGGAAACGGCCAGGGAATATGTATGGGAATTCGATGACCAGGGCCAATTAGTCTATCTGACTGATAGGGCGGAACATGTTTTCGGTTTGAAACTCGAAGAACTTCTAGGGCAAAGTATGCATGAATTTATGCCCGAAGAAGAAGCCTTTGCCATGCATCATTGGACTTTGGGGTTGCTGAAAAATCCAAAGTCATTTTCCGAAGTAGAATTTCGCACGATTCATCCCTATAGTGGTATCCGCTGGCAGCAAATCAGTGGTGAGCCTATTATGGATGGTTCGGGAAAAGTCACCGGCTACCGCGGTGTGGGCATGGACATCACCGACCGCAAACTGGTCGAAGAGGCTCAGCGGGAAAATCTGGAACTGCTGCAAACCCTCTTGGACACATTGCCCAGCGCGATTTTCTACAAGGATTTAGATGGTCGGTATCTGGGATGTAATGAAACGCTGATGCAGTGGTTGGATTGCAGTCGTGAGCAAATTCTGGGTCGAACAGATCATCAGCTTTACCCAACGGATTTGGCGGACATTTACCGCAAGTATGACCAGGAATTGTTGATCGACCCGGGACGGAGACGATACGAGTCGGAATTCGGTGCGGTGGACGGAAAACGCCGCGATGTCCTAATACATACAGCGACTTTCCGTAACGCCCAGGGCCACGTCGCGGGTTTGGTGAGTGTGGTCACCGATATCAGCGACCGCAAACAGAGCGAGAAAGATCTCATAGAGGCCAAGCACGCGGCCGAATCAGCTAGCCGTGCCAAGGACGAATTCATTGCCAATATGAGCCATGAATTCCGTACGCCCTTGACCGCGATTCTAGGCTTTTCCGATGTCTTGCTGGAAAATCTGACCGAATCGGAAAATTTTCACGCTGCAAAAACGATCAAACGCAACGGTTCGCATTTACTTGAGATCATCAATGATATTCTTGATATCACCAAGATCCAGGCCGGTAAGCTACAGGTTGAACGCATCCCCTGTTCGCCTTTCCGAATCATCGCGGATATGATGTCGTTGATGAGTGTCCGTGCCGAAGCCAAGGGATTGTCGCTGAACATTCGGCAAGAGGGCGCGCTGCCGGAAGTGATTCTCACCGATATGAATCGCCTCCGTCAGATACTCGTCAATCTGATTGGAAATGCAATCAAATTTACTGAAAATGGACGGATTGATGTGATCGTTCGTTTTCTCAAAGGTAGCGAAAAAGGTCAAACCGACAAGCTGGAATTCGAGGTCAGCGATACCGGCATCGGCATGTCCAGCGAACAGATGGAAAGAATATTTAAACCGTTCACACAAGCCGATTCGTCCGCAACACGTAGATTCGGTGGTACTGGGCTGGGACTGATAATCAGCCATAAGCTTACGCGTATTCTTGGCGGTGATGTCTCTGTCAGCAGTGTGCTGGGTAAAGGGTGCCAGTTCCGGGCGACTATCGAAACGGGTCCGCTGGAAAATGTTCGAATGATCGAAGCGAAGGATGCGAAAAATGGTCGTCCCGAGCTGTCCGCCAACGATGACCAGGATAACGATGTGCCGCCGAAACTGGATTGCCGGATCTTGCTGGTCGAAGACGGTCCGGATAATCAACGGCTGATATCATTCTTGCTTAGAAAGGCCGGGGCGACCGTGGAGATTGCGTCCAATGGTCTAGAAGGCATTCAAAAAGCAATGCCCAAGTATGACAGCAAAGACGCTGACTTGCCTGACAGGCATAACTCCGAAAAGGATCCTCCCAGAGTATCCGTGGATGGGAAAACGAATGCGGAAGAGCCGTTCGATATTATCTTGATGGATATGCAGATGCCTGTCATGGGTGGCGCACAGGCAGTGCAACGCTTACGTCACGCCAACTACCGGGGGCCGATCATCTGCATTTCGGCACACAGCACTCCCGATGCCATAGAAATGGCCCTTGAGGCCGGTTGCGACGAGTATTTGAGCAAACCGATCGATAAGCATCGGCTACTGAGTACAATCGCGAATTATCTTACACGCAGTTCGGTGACTAAAAAGTAGGGTGATGGCCCCGGGGGCAGGGCAATGGGCTGTGCCACACATTTCACAGCCCAAAGCCCATCTGCCCCATATCTGCTAGTTGACCAACTTGTGCAGGGCCTCGGAGAGAGGAGTTCTTCCTTTTCCGTTGGCATTAAGACGTTCTTGACGGGAGACGGTCGTCAACAGCCGGTCATCGGTTTCGCCGGCAGGAGGGAGCGTTTCGGCGGCGAGGTTGGCGGTATGTCCGTTGATGGACGATTTGCCCGGTGCAAGGTTGTCGACCGTGAGCAGAAGTACACCGAAGCCCGCCAGGATTCCGCCGCAGATCCCCATTAAGACGATTGTGGCTCGTCCCGGACCTTGTGGACGGGAACCCGTATCGGGTGTGCCGATGAGCGAGATCAGGCTGACGGCGTCGGCACTGGCCTTGCTGGCTCTTGCTTGGGAAAGGTTACGTTCGGTCTGTTCCAACAGTTCGGCGCGGTGTGTTGTTTCGGCCGCCAGGTTGGAGTAAACGGCGCGGACATCTGCCAGTTTGACAAGACGCTCTTCAACACTTGCCAGACGTTCATTGAGCAAGGCGACACGATCAGAGTCCATCTGGATTTCGGATTCCAAGCCGCGAATTGCTATTTCAAGCTCGTTATGCAGGTGGCGTCCGATTTCCTTTTCGGCGTCGGCGGCCGCCATTACGGCCGGATGTGTATCCAACATGCTTCCACGGAGCTTAGCCGTTTCCAATTGGGCATCGACCAGACCATCCTTGAGGCGTCTGAGCGACTGCTGAGTTTCAAAGAGACGGTTGGGAGCAGCCACTAGGCTTCCGGGATCGTTCTGGGCTTTCTTGAGGACATCCAGCAGTTCCTCGTTGGCTTTTTGGGTTGTTCCGGCTTCGCGGAGTTCGGTGCGGATGTCGGAAGCGGAGCGTCGCAAGGCGCTATCGCCGGATGTACTTCCGCTGAGGACGCGGAGTTCAGCAAGGTCGCTTCCCACGCTACGTTCGATTTTGACTAGTTTGGACGTGGAATTTTCAAGATCCGCGCGGGCCAACGTCGTTGCCTTCACCAATTCGGATTCGATACTGCGGGCCTTGATGTCGCGGATCGACTTGAGGTGGTTTTGCAGATGATGGCAGACTGCTTCGTTCAATGCCACGGCACGCCGACGATCTTTGTCCTTTACAGTAAGATAGAATATTTCGGTGGTGCCGAACTCGGAACCGTTGGGAGGCGTAACAGCGATGGCATCGCGGAATTTGTCGATATCGGAGTCAGTGGGCCACTGGTAAACCAGATCGCCATGGTCGGCGGGGCCTACATCTTTCAAGGCGGCTTCCAACACGGGGCGGCTGCGCGCAACTTCGAGGATGGTTTCTTGAAGCGTTTTCATTTGATCCACATGATCGAATCGTCCCGAACCTTCACTGTTGAATACGGCTTCGTTGCGTACGATAAGGGCTTGAGAAGCGGCCCAGGTGTCCGGTCGAACCACGGCATAGAACAGGGCAACCGCGGCTATGACCAGTGCGGGACAGAGCCAGTGCCAAGGGTGTGCGCAAAGGATGTGTAGGAGATGAACAGGACTCAACGTGTTTCGGTTGTTAGCGCTCATCGAGTTGCTCCTGGAGAATGGTGTTGCGATTGTGTGGATTGTAAAGATTGTCGGAATCGGTCGGCTTGGGTCAAAAATATGTGCTTAGGGTGCCGTTGCCGTGCAGGGCTTATACTGCAAACAGGATGCCAAGGCTATGGCCCGCTGTTGGAGATCAAGCGTGGTTCACGTAAGTGCTTTACTGGTACAAAGTTGGCGGCCGAACAGATTATTCCCCCAGATTCGGATTCTGAGAAATTGTTGCGGATGTTTAAGAAACGCAACCAGGAGGGTGTGAGCGGACAACGGTTTTGTGTATTGAATGGCCGTTTGTCTCGGTATTTAGTTCCGCGGCGACCTCCGTGTTAACAAGCCAGTTTCGAGAAACCACTTGCATTAGCTGGAATCTGACCGAGATTCTAATAGGGAAAAATATATACCGACATATGTTACTGAAGAATATCCTTTAGAGCAAACGAAAAAAATGCGCATAGTACGTTTTACAACCTTTGAAGAATTGCTGCCATATTCAGGGCAATGGAACCGGATCTGCGGTACCGTGCCCTTTCGAAGTTGGGATTGGGCTTCCACCTGGTGGCAATACTATGGGCAACACTGGGATGCTTCAAGAGAACTATTCGTACTGGGTGTTTTTGACGATTTCGATAATCTTGTGGGCTTAGCACCATGGTATATTGAGCGGTCGGTGGCTTTCGGCCGCTTGGCGCGTTTTCTCGGTTCCGGCGAGGTTTGTTCGGATTACCTCGATGTTCTCAGTCAACCCGGGCTGGAAAATCAAGTCGCCGCTACTCTGGCAGATTGGTTTGCCGCTAATTTATCCGAGTATTGTGACCGTGTGGAAATGACGGCGATCGATTCGAGTGGCAGCATGGTTGAAAAATTGGTCGAGTATATGGGCAAGGATGTATGTACGGTGCATCGCCGTCAGGGTGATCGTTGCTGGAGGATTGTGCTGCCGAGAAGCGTAGAGGAATACGTATCGCGACTCTCGAAAAACGGGCGTAAACCTTTCCATCGCATCGAACACCGTTTGCTTGGTACGGGGCGAACCGTGTTGCGAACCGCGCAAACCGCCGAAGAAGTTGCCGAATCGATGGAAATACTCATCGATTTGCATAAAAGGCGGTTCATGTTCAAAGGTCGGCAAACCAGCTACGGCTCGGAACGTTTTTGGAATTTTCATCGTGATCTGGCACAGCGGATGTTGCGCAGCGGACATCTACTGCTGCATGTGCTGGATATCGACGGCGTTCCGGCTGCTGCCGAGTACCAGTTCGCCGGGGGTGGAACGCGATATGCATACCAGGCGGGCATCGATCCCGATCGGCTGAAGTTGTCGCCGGGCCGTGTGATTATGGTGGCGCTTGTACGCTGGGCCATCTCGCAGGGGTACCATACTTTGGATCTGATGCGAGGCGACGAAGCCTACAAAGCACATTGGCGAGCGAAACCCCACGAGTGTCTGGAAATACGCATCGTGCCCAGCCGCATCGCTCCGCAATTTCGGCACTCGATGTGGCTTGCGGGCACGAATACTTATAGTTGGTTGCAAGAAGGTGTAAAGCAGATGATACCGACGAGGAATAGTGAATAATTACAGGAAATAAGGTAGCATGGTGCGTCCGTGACGCGCCATGTGTATTTCTGGTGCATTGCGGTCGCACCCTATAGAGATTAAATACAAAAACACGGAGTTGCAAGTGTCCGAATTGTCGCCGCTGAAAACTACGTTTATGAGCTTATACTATCACGGCATGCGGCCTTATCGGTGGTGGAACAGGCAACGTGCGTCAGCCGCGGGCAGTGGTGTGCCAATGCCTGTTGTTTTCTATCATCGAGTTGCCGATGATGTTGCCAGTAGTTGGACGGTTTCTAACAGGATATTTATTAGGCAAATCGACTGGCTTAAAAAGCACTTCGAACTTATCAGTTTGAGCGAGGCGCAACGTCGTATTCGTAATCGCCTTTCCGGACCGCCCGCGGTGGCGATTACGTTCGACGATGGCTATAGCGAAAACTGTCACAGGGCCATCCCTTATTTGATCGAGAATAAGATACCCTGTACCTATTTTGTGACGCTGGGAAACGTGCTGGATGGTGCTGCTTTTGATCATGACATAGTCGCCGGGATCGATGCTCCGCCCAATACCATGGATCAACTTCGTGAGATGGCCGCGACGGGCATTGAAATCGGAGCGCATTGCCGCAATCACATCGATTTAGGCGGCATTTGCGATCAGCGGGCGCTATATGATGAAATCGTCGCACCGCGGGCGGTTTTAGAAAAGGAACTGAAGACATCAGTGAGATATTTTGCTTTTCCATTCGCGCAGTACATGAATCTCAACTCCGACGCCTTTAGTCTGGCGGCCAAGGCCGGTTACGAGGGGATTGTTTCTGGATACGGCGGATATAACTGGCCTGCAACCGATCCCTTTCATATCGAGCGAATAGGAATTAGTAACAGCATGATCCGCATGAAGCACCATGTGACAGTCGATCCTCGCAATGCCAATCCGCCCCGGTTTCGATGCGCCAATGAAATACTCGATCGGGAGACGGTGGAAATGCGGTCAACGGCGGGTGTGTCTTAAAGTCCAATTCAAGCTTGAATTTATCGTAGGTGCTTGGAACATCGAAATACATTGTGGATATTGCAAAGATCCCGTAATGCTAAATAAAAGAAATAAACTCAAACCGCTTGAAGACTGTGGGCCATTGCGTGTGATGTTCATTACCACCAGTATGCCCGTGGGCGGCGCTGAAACGCTCTTGGTGGACCTGGTGCGGCGCATGGACCGCTCGCGATTTTCGCCCGAGTTGTGTTGTCTGAAATTCCGCGGACCATTGGGGTATGTGTTGGCCGAGGAGATTCCCACTTTCTCGGGACTTTTGACGAATAAATATGATTTTGGGGTTTTGGCTCGACTGAAAAATCTTATGCTACGGCGTCACGTCGATGCGGTTGTTACCGTGGGTACGGGCGGCGACAGGATGTTTTGGGGGCGCCTGGCCGCGAGATGGGCCGGAGTTCCGGTAATCTGCTCGGCCTTGCACTCGACCGGATTGCCGGACCGTGTTGAATTTTCCAACCGCCTGCTGACGCCGATTACTGACGCTTTTATCGCAGTGGCCAAACCACACGGCCTTTATTTGACCACGAACGAAGGCTGTCCGGCGAGTAAGGTGCGAGTGATCTGCAACGGCGTAGACGTGGAGAAATTCCACCCCCGTTGGCCGGTGGCCGATTTGCGCAAGGAGTTCGATCTCCCGCAAAACTCGCCGGTTGTGGGAATCATTGCCGCTCTGCGTCCGGAGAAACGGCACGACTTGTTTCTCCGTTCCGCGCAAATTATCCGTCGCGAAGTACCCCAAACGAAGTTCCTGATTGTAGGTGACGGGCCACAGCGCGAAGAACTCGAGCGGCTGGCCGGAGAGTTATCTTTGAACGACTGCGTGCGGTTTTTGGGCAGTCGGGATGATGTCCCGCAAGTGCTATCTTTGTTGAATGTATTCATGTTGACTTCTCAGATGGAAGCCAATCCAGTTTCGATCCTGGAGGCCATGGCCAGCGAAAAGCCGGTTGTGGCGCCCAACGTTGGTTCGATTCCCGAAACCGTTGTACACGGTAAGAGTGGTTTTCTGTTCGAGGCGGAGGATGTCGAATCTTCGGCTGCCATGGCGGTGGACCTCCTTGCTTGTCCCCAGAAGGCCGAGGAGATGGGCCGCCATGGCCGTGAGCAGGTTATCACCAACTGGTCGGTGGATCGCATGGTGGAAGGCTATCAGGATATGATCGCCGAAATCTACACGCAAAAGGCGCGCGGCAAAAAAACCACTGTCAGTCAGGACAAGCCGCGCGACGAAAGTGTCAAGATCGAAAACTGATCGCCGGCGGCTTTGTGGGCTTGGGTGGTACTGGCCAACAAACAGCCGGTGCCACCATTTCCATGAGCCGGATATCTTGCTACTCGCCCGTCGCCCCTTGCCAGTTCTTTGTACGGAAAGGCGAAGCCGGCAGCCCTTCGGCGTTGATCAGATTAGGATTGGCCGCGGCGTGCCAGCCGAGTCGCACCTGGGTTGGATTCTTCGCGCCGGTGGCTTCTACCACGACGGTCGAGCCGTCGATGGTGGCCTTGGCGGGTACGAACTTGTCGTCGGCACCGGCGATTTCGAATTCGCTCAGGGGTTTGCCGTCGCGCGACT
>JAFGTN010000442.1 GCA_016934075.1 Pirellulales bacterium | reverse complement strand
GCCTTGGCCTTTTCGGTGGCGACCGCCTTATCGGAATGGACCCAGGCAACGTGTTCGCGGAGGTTGACCATCTGGAACAAATAAGGATTCAACCCGGCGCCCTCACATGCACGGCGGAACGTCTTTTCATGGAGGTTAGGCGAACAAGCAGCGATGACTACTCGGGTGAGTCGCTCTTTCTTGATATCCTCTTGAATCATCTGCTGACCTAACGAAGAACACATAAACCGGTAGTCGCGAGAAACAACGACGTCTTCAAGATTTTCGCCGGCCCAACCGGCGACTTGCTCAACATCGACTATGCCCGCGATATTACTCCCGCAATGGCAAACGTAGATTCCTATTCTCTCAGGCATGATTATCTTTGATTCCTATGAAGGCGCACTTTGAAGCAAGGTGGTGCCAAGTGTTGCTTCGAGAACCGGTTCGGCGGATACAATCTCCTTACCGAACCCCAGGCTTGGCGCGTCGATTCCCAGAGCCAGTCCGAGCACTTGAGTAAAGTAGAGGATCGGCACGCGCAAATTAGTTTTGAAATGGGTGGCCACTCGCCCCTGGTAGGCATCGAGGTTCAATTGACACATGGGACACGCACAAAGGATCACGTTGGCTCCGCGGCTAACGGCGCTATGCAGGAGTCGCCGAATCAACTCAAACGCCTGCAACTCGCTAATCTGGGTCATATGACCACCGCAGCAGTGGGTCTTGGCTGGATAATCGATCACCTCAGCGCCAAGCCACGTGAATAACTCATCCATCCGCGTTGGGTACTCCGTGTTGTCGGCTGTGATAGGCCGGACGACCTGGCAACCGTAGTAGGGTGCGACCTTCAGGCCCGTCAACGGCCGGACTACCTTCTGACGAATTGCCGCCTCGCCTACGTCCTCATAAATCATGTCGAGAATGTGGCGAATTCGGACACGGCCGGGCTGATAATGCAGATTGCCCGCAGCCAGTGCTTCATTGATCTTCTCGCCTGTGGCCGGATGATTGGTCATGAGCCGATCGACCTTGATCAGATTGCAGTAACAAGCGGCACAAGGGGCAACAAGTTGGTCGACGTCAGGTTCGACTAATGCAAGGTTACGGGCAATGACAGACGCGGCTGTTAGTTCATCTTGGCTGAAATACTCGGTTGCGCCGCAGCAATTCCAGTCGTCGATTTCCTCCAAAGTGAAACCCAATAAATCGGCTACTTTACGGACCGAGACGTCGTAGGCCAACGCATTGTATTCGAGCGAGCACCCAGGGTAATATGCATATTTCACGCTGTACCTCCTAGTTGCCGCGCTTTTTCAATAATGGCTTGAAGCTGGTCCAACTGACGAATCTTACTCGGTCGCAGAGACATCCGACCGCGCGTGAACATCCTCAGTCCCAAAGGACCCATCCGCAACATGCTCAGCGGCTTGTTAAACAGATAGTATCGACTGGCCAGCCCAAACTCAAAACTGCGCCCGTATCGATCGAGCAGCCCCGTAAAGGTTTGGGCCAACGCGGGCGCATCTGTTGTGTTGGCCATTCCCTCACGCAGAGATATCCGTTTCAGGGCATACATGATGTCAGTAACGGGTATGTTCTGCGGGCAGCGGGACGTGCAAGCGTAGCACGACACACAACACCACATCGTGTTGGACGAGAGAACCTTCTTGCGCTGGCCGGCTGCAATCAAGGCAAACAGGACGCGCGGTGTGTGATCCATATCGGGTCCGTTGGGACACGAGCCGGCACAACTGCCACATTGCATGCAATGAACAATACGCTCCCCTCCGGGTGTCTCGGAAATGACCTCATGGAGAAATGAGGCGTCGCGGACGGTTGCTGGGGGATTAATCATGGGCTGTCTCCAGTTAATTGCTCTTGAATATATTATGCGTGTTCACACTCATCATATTTGTCTAATAAGAGATCATTTCGTTGACGATGTGTTCGGCCAAGGCTTCTGTCGTTCGATCTTCGAATCCCGTGAAGCCCCAGCCAGTCGCGTCGGGTTGCACGACCAGGGTTGTGGCCCGACTTGCGTTTTCACGCGCCGCCGAAACGTATTCTGCCTTGGTGTCGCGTACGAGGCTGCCGGGCAGACGTCCCATGTCCTTTGATAGCAACACCATCACACGATCACACGTCTTCGCCACGTCGAGCACGACGTTGGGCGTTATTTCCGTGTCAACAGTTTTCATTGCAATGGGGAGGTAATGTTTCATCACTTTTTCCACGATCGCGGCGCCGAGTCCCTCGTAACGTGACAGAAGCCCGGGACTGGCAAGCAATTGCACCTTGTGACCATTACGGTTGGTTGACTGGATCGCGTGCAGCGGCTTGATTGGATGCCGGGAATGTTCCGTCCTTCGCGTGGAGGGTGGCTGTCGCCGAAACGCATCGTTTAGCACGTCGATGATTTCGTTGTCCACGAATGGCTCGATCGTATAGTAAAAAATGCCTTGATCACGGTAAGCAGTCTCCCAACGGTAATCGGAGACGGCCATGACGATCATCTTCTTTCCCTCGCCAAGACTTCGAACTTCGCGAACCAGCTCTGGGCCTCTGCTGCCGAGCGAGTCAGCGTCGAAGAAAAAAACATGGTTTTGAGAAGACTTGGCTGCTTCAACCGCGGAATCATCACCGTCGGCCACAACGACACGACAACCAAGAGCAGTCAGTTGCTCCTGTTGTTTGGCCGCGGTGACGGCGTCGGTGTTTACTAGAACAACGACTCTTGGAGTGAGTTGATCACTCTCGTCTTCCAGCCGCGTCGAGCAAATACACGCGATCCATCCGGCCCCAAAGGAATCCTCGAACAACGCGCCAGGATCATCGGCCAGGGCCTTGTTGACGCTGATGACCACACCGGAAATAGGCGAGGGTACGATCCGTTGCGATCCGTCTTCGAAGGTCACACCGGCTAGCGGAAGTCCCTGATACAGTATGTCTCCCTCTTCCGGAAGATTCAGCTCCTGTACCGCCTTTTCCGGGTGCCTCAGTGTGGCCCCGACCAGTGCGGAGCCGTCGATTTCCAGTTGCACCCAAGACTCATCGAGGAAAAACAAGCGGGGCACTTTCATGTCAACGGTGGCCGCCGCATTGTCCGTCTTCTCTTGTTCGTTCAAATTGCGTTTGAGCATCCGTTGTACGGATTGGATAATCAGTTCTGGCGTAAATGGCTTGGTGATATAATCCGAAGCTCCCAGTCGGACTGCCGATGCCGCGTTGGGGATGCTTGGATAGCCAGTCATGATCATCACCGGCACGTCCGGCTTCTCCTTACGAAGCGCCTCAAGAAACTGAATACCATCCATCTCGGGCATTTTGATGTCCAATAAAACGGCCGAGTAGTCCTTGCTCAAGGCTTCGGCGAGTCCGGCGCGGGCATCCGTGTTGGTTTCTACCTGGAATCCCTGACGCGAAAAAACGCGTTGGCAAGCCTGGCAGATGACCGCCTCGTCATCGACGACCAGAAGAGTGGCGTTGGCGGACATGATAGGACTCCTTGCATAAAATGACGATGATTTGTCGTTTCTAACAATTGGGTGATCACCGACGTCAGAGTAGGTGAGCAAAAGGTGTGCCAGATGATGAGAGAAACGGCCAACGCCGGAACTAACTTCTTCAAACAAAAGAAGTTGCTTCCTCTGGAATGCTCAGCAACAATAACAATCAGTAGAAGCTGTGTGAGGGTGGTGGGGCGGCTGAGTGTATGACCAACATATACAGTGTATGACGCGGCCATACAGACTGGTTCACTCAGACGTGCCTTTGCGACGCGCGATGCAATAGAGCGTCCCGGTTCTGAAAAGAGGATATGCTTTGTCGCCTCTACGGCTCGCTTTCGGAACCGAGACCGTACTTGTGAAGCAGGGCGTGCAGATGGGTCCGCTGCATACCAACCTCCTCGGCTGCTTTGCTGACGTTGCCGCCGGATCGATTGAGTGTTTCGGTCAGAAAACGCCGCTCCAATTCCTGGACGGCCGCTTCACGAACCTGTTGCTTGAGCCGTTTGAAAGCCTCCCAGGTGTCGGGAATCGGTATCCCGGGCCCCCTGGGCGTCACCTGGCGAATCTCCGGTGGCAGATACCGTGGCTCGACACAAGCAGAATCGCACAGAATGCCTATTCGTTCGACGATGTTACGCAGCTCCCGGACGTTGCCCGGCCAACGGTAGCTCTCTATCAGAGCTAACGTCTCGGGGGTGAACGATTTCGGATCAACGTTGTTCTTACGGCAAAACCTATCGAGAAATGTCGTGGCCAGCAGCGGTATATCGCCCTCGCGATCCCGCAACGGCGGCAGATGAATGGGTACAACGTTCAGACGGTAATAGAGATCTTCGCGAAACTCGCCTTCGGCCACCATTTCACCCAAATCACGGTTTGTGGCGGCGATCAGACGGATGTTGTATTCGTGCTCGGTCGTATCCCCCACTTTTTTCGCCTTCTTAGTTTCCAGAACCCTCAACAGCTTCCCCTGGGTTTCGATGCTGATGTTGCCTACCTCGTCGAGAAACAGGGTTCCTCGATGGGCCGCCTCGAAAAGACCTTGTTTCGTGGCGATCGCCCCTGAAAACGATCCCTTGACGTGACCGAACAGCTCACTTTCCAGCAGTGTGGGCGCCAGCGCCGTACAATCGCAGGCCAGCAGCGGATGGTCCTTACGCCGGCTCAGGTGATGTATGGCCCGAGCAACCATCTCCTTGCCCGTGCCGCTTTCGCCGGTCACCAGCACAGTACCGTCGGTCGGAGCGACGCGGCCAATCATGGCAAAGACCCGTTCCATTGCAACGCTTCCCCCGAGAATGCCCTCGAATCCCTGATGAAGCTGCAACTCCTGCCGCAGCAAGCGGTTCTCCCGGATTAGCGACGAACGCTCGATCACCTTTTGCAGGACCATTTTGAGTTGGGCCGGCGTGAACGGCTTGCATAGATAGTCGGCCGCGCCTTGCTTCATGGCTTCGACAGCCGTCTCCACGGTTCCGTGGCCCGTGATGATCACGACCTCGCAGTCGACGCCTGCTTCCTTGACGCGGCGCAGCAATTCGATGCCGTTCATCTCGGGCATCATCAGGTCGACTAACAGAACGTCGTAGCCACCCGACAGTGCTGCGTCGACTCCAACACGTGGATCCTCATACACGTCAATCTCGTATCCTTCTGGAGAAAGCGTTCGCTGACAACTCAAACCGATGACCGGTTCGTCGTCGATCACGAGGATCCGATGTTGATCACCGGGCCGAATCGTATTGAGTAAGGGGTCGTTCACGATTCTACCTCTTTTCTTGCATTGCACCCGACGTCTTGTCGCCGGATTGATATTTGCTCGGGGGCAGAATCACCGTGAAGGTAGACCCCAGCCCTTCTTGGCTCTCGACTTCTAGCGTGCCGCCATGCTGATGCACCAGCCCGTAGCTGACGCTTAACCCAAGGCCCGTTCCTTTACCAACGCCCTTGGTGCTGAAGAAGGGATCAAAGATGCGCTCGATATGTTCCCGCTTGATGCCGGTGCCCGTGTCTGCCACCGCGATATGCACCTTTCCATCTCGGAACGTGGTACTAAGCGTGAGCGTGCCTCCGTTGGGCATCGCCGCACAAGCATTGAGCATGAGATTTACAAGGACCTGCTGCACCTGGTTCTCATCGGCGTCCACACCTGGCAGGTTCTCTTCAAAATCCTCGAATACCCTGATGTTCTGGAAAGCCTCTTGATTGCCCAGAAGATGGATGGTCCACCGCACCACCTCGTTCACGTCAAGTACTTGTTTCTCCGTTGGTCGTTCTCGGGCGAAATCAAGCAGATTGTGTACAATGTTACTCGCCCGAGTCGTCTCACGGATAATCAGATCGAGATCTTCTCGGTCTTGAACATCGAGATCTTCTTTTTCTCGAAGCAAATGGCTGAAAGTCAATACGCCGGTCAAAGGATTGTTGATTTCGTGGGCAACGCCCGCGGCTAACCGGCCGATTGCTGCCAACTTCTCGGTGGTCGCGCGGAGTTGCTCGCTTTTCTGAAGGGCTTCTTCCGCTCGTATGCGCTCAACTAGCTCTTTGCGATATTGTGAAACTGCCAGCTCAAGACCCCGGTTGAGACGCATCACGTATACGGCCATGCCGGTAGCCACGGTCAATAACACAAGCAACCCAACCCACCAAGGCCAGTATCGGCGGACGGCACGGCCGAACGTCATTTTTCCATAGTCCTTGTAAGGTCCAATACGCAAGTCCTTGAGACAATCGTCCACCGGCTGGTAATTCTGTGGAATCGCCCAACCGGCAATCTGAGCCGACTTGGCTGCCGGTGAATCGGACGGCATTTGCATCAAAGCGATAGCCACCTTCTGAGCCAACTCGTCGGAGGTTTGTCGGGTCTTGGCCAACGGCCATTCCGGATAGGTGCGCGTAGAATGGAGGAAAGGAAGAATGACATTCCCGCCTTCGTCCTTGTGCAAAACACGGAACTCATCGAGGCGGATTTTGCCTTCGGCAGCCATCCGCTCAAGCGTGTCACTACGAACAGTGCCCGCGTCCACCTTATCGTCCCGCACAGCCTCGACCGCCGCGTCGTGCGTTTTCCCGAATCGCAAACTGGCAAAATCTCGATAGGGATCGATACCCTGCTTGTGAAGTTCCCGCCACGCCATCTGCCATCCGCCAAACGAATCTTCCTCCACAGCAATGAACGTCTTGCCTTTGAGATCCACAAACTGTTGAATGTCATCGCGGCACGCCTTGCAGAAAATCACACCGGCGTAAACCGTGTAGCCATTTCCAAGACAAAGGTTCTTCAACGTGACAAGCCGGCTGACACCGGAAAGCTGTTCCAACTCAATATATAAGGACGGGTTAGCCAGTATGAAATCCAACTTTCCTTGTGCGACGGCGGGAGCAACCTCGTCATAGGCAAGCGGAATGATTCGAAAAGTGTAACCGGGGATCTCTTTCGTCAAGTACTTGGCCGTGGGTTCCCATTGTTCAAGACACTGTTGGGTGCCCCGCTTAGCGAGAACTCCGATCCCCACGGGCTTGAATTCCACTGGAGTGGCAGAAACCAAACCGGGAGAAGCGAGCAATACGGCTAACACTAAAACCACCCTGCCCGCAAAAAACGACGATGTTTTGTGAAGAACATCCATATTTTCATCCGGATTGGCCATGCAATCACTCTTATTGTCGCACCTCTGAAATACCGTCGCAAGACACGGTTTGATCAGAAAACAGACTCTTTTCTCCGTAGACCAACTAGACTTGCCGGTGCTCATGACTTACGGCGAGCGTTCTGCTCGCGCTGGTCGAGGAAGGTTATGCCCGCTATCCTGCAAAAGCTTGCCCGACATGCTCACATCTCGACCACGATGTCTTTCTACGTCAGTCTGGCGGCTGACGAAATCGGTGCCGACCTGTGGTCTGAACATAAGAAAAAAGCTGACAATAATCCGGCGATTGGCAACACTGCCCATAATTAACGCAAAAAGGACTCACGGCCGATTAGCCATAAGTCCTTTTTTATCAACAAGTACCGGAGGTGGGAGTTGAACCCACACGACCATAAGGCCACTGGATTTTGAATCCAGCGCGTCTGCCATTCCGCCACTCCGGCGTGGGCTTTTTGGGATGCAGGTGAATGTACATCTTTTCCGCAATTCTAGCAGGCAATCTGGCATTCGAATAGGTCTGGATAATAGTTGAGTGGTCGGAAAAAAGCTCTAATAGCCCGTTGAAAAGCCTGATTATGGTGTTTTAGGGGCCACTGTTGGCTTGTCCAACAGTGTTTTTCAGGAGTTTCTCTTGTTCACTGCTGGATAAGCCAGCAGTGGCACCCTTGTTCAAGGGCTGCTAGCATGTCGCGAATATAACGAATTATCTGAATGGTCGGCTATATTTTTCGGTAGGCATGTAAAAAAGTCTAGTATTCCCCATCTTACCCTATTTAGCCCCTTGACCAATTTCACAAATTGCTCAATGATGACAAATATAGACAGTGCTTCATGTTTTTGATGCATGAGGCCAACAGGTCAGTAAATAGGGGGGTAGACAATTCTGCCGGCTCGCCGTCGCGTCGAGCCAATGGGTGTGGTGAGGAAGCTATTCAATCGATTTGCGCCATTTTCCGTTGTCACTACACCTTTAAATCACATGTGAAAAACCGGTTTTCTCTTTTTTGAACCAACGATCTTCCTTCCTCCGTAATGAATTACAGCAGCGACGCTTTTTGACAACATTGATGAAAAAAAACAACGCCTGCTAGAAAAATTGCGGAAAAGCCAATAAGGCCCGATCTTCGTAACTGACTTCACAACCAAGACTTATGTCATTGCGCCGATAGTTGATCGCGGAATGGCATCGTACCTGCATTCAATAGCGAAACATGGGTCGTACCGCCCGCTTCTTCAGTATCCCGCAATGCCCACGAGGAACGCACCGTGACGAAGGCCAATCGCAAAACCGCCCGCAAAACGACTGCCGCCAAAATACAGAGCACCAAGAATAAAAAATCGGCCGAATCGACGCTCAACACGCGGGATCATACTTCTAAATCCGGCACGGCCTTGCTGGATGACGACATTCTTGAAGACGGCGATCTCGACGACGATCTCGAAGACGATGACGCCGAGAATGAAGTGATCGGGGCAGGCACCGACGGGGAGCGTGCCCACATCGATGACCCTGTGCGCATTTACCTGATGCAGATGGGCGAAATTCCGTTGCTCAATCGCCAGCAGGAGTTGGTCGCCGCGCGGCGCATAGAAAGAAGCCGGCGACGGTTCCGCCACAGCACGCTTGCCACCGATTACGTTTTGCAGGCGGCAATCGAGCTGCTTGAAATGGTGCGCGACCGGAAGCTGCGTCTCGACCGCACCATCGAGGTTTCGGTGACTAACATCCGGCAGAAGAAGCGGATCATGCAATTGCTGGAGCCTAACCTTATAACGCTCAAGCATCTTTTGCGGGAAAACAGCAAGGATTTCCGCGTGGTCATGTCCAAAAGCCGCAAGAAGGCCGAACGCCGCGAAGCCTGGTGCCGCATGGTGCGGCGGCGTAACAAGGCCGTGCGCTTGGTCGAGGAGTTCGGCTTGCGTTCAGGACGCCTGCAACCGATCTTAGAAAAACTGCGGCAGATTTCCGACCGCATGGATTGTCTCTCCACGCAATTGGCCGACGCTCAGCGACACGGATTCGGCGAAGGCCACATCCATGAGATCCGCAAAGAACTGCGTTACCTGATGTGTATCACCCTGGAAAGCCCCACCACACTCCGCAATCGCACCGAGCGAAACCGCCTCCGACAAAAGCAATTCGAAGCTGCCCGCCGCGGGCTCTCCGCCGGCAACTTGCGGCTGGTGGTCTCTATCGCCAAACGCTACCGCAACCGAGGGCTGAGCTTCCTCGATCTCATCCAAGAAGGTAATACGGGCTTGATGCGGGCAGTGGAAAAGTTCGAACACCGTCGCGGTTATAAGTTTTCGACATACGCCACCTGGTGGATCCGCCAGGCAATCACACGCGCTATCGCCGACCAGAGCCGCACCATCCGCGTGCCGGTCCACATGATCGAAACCATGAGCAAGGTCCGCATGGTAACGCGTGAACTGGTACAACGCAACGGCCGTGAGCCCACGCCCGAAGAAGCCGCCCATGCGGCCGGCGTATCGGTGGAAGAAGCCGCCTGTGCCCTGCAAATGAGCCGCCAACCGCTCTCGCTCGACCAACCGGTGGGCGACCACGACGACAGCTATTTCGGTGAGTTCCTGCAAGACTATCGCGAAGACGATCCTCTCGACGACATGAACCGCGACTCGCTCAAAGCTCGTATCGCCGCCGTCTTGGGCGCCTTGAACTATCGCGAACGCGAGATCATCCGCCTGCGTTACGGCCTGGCCGACGGCTACGCTTACACGCTGGAAGAAGTCGGTAAGATCTTCTCCGTAACCCGCGAACGCGTGCGACAAATCGAAGCCAAGGCCGTGCGTAAATTGCAGCACCCCATCCGCTCGAAGAAGCTCTCGGGCTTCCTCGACCGTCCCATCATCGCGCCGATCAACACGACCGCACCGGAAAATGCGGCGTTGGAAAGCTTTTAAGGGCTATTCGACAGAAGGGGAAGGAAGGAAAGGCGAAGGATAGTTTCTAACGCGGCTGATCCGCAACTATGTGGTCCGAAATTACTGTTAGATTAAATAGTGGTTACTACAACTCATGGCACACAAAAAACAACGGGTAGTAGTGGTCGGGGCCAGTACCAAGCCGGAACGTTATTCCAATCGCGCGGTGCGTTCACTCGTTCAACATGGCCACGATGTCCTGCCCGTCAATCCCGTCGTATCATCTATCGAAGGTATCCCGGTGGTTTCTCGCTTGGACGATATCACCGGTCATGTAGACACTGTAACGCTTTATGTCTCCGCCAAGATATCATCGGCATTGGAGGATTCCCTCACGACTCTTCATCCCGACCGGGTGATCTTCAATCCGGGAGCCGAAAATCCCGCCCTAAGTGAAGCACTGAACGCGCGAGGCATTAACACCCAAGAAGCTTGCACGCTGGTCCTGCTGAACACCGACCAGTTTTAGAAGGACCGACAAGATAGACAGGCCGTATTATACATTAACATCGGATTACCGTTGTTAGCCCGGCCGCCTGCGGCCGGAAGCATCCATGCCCGTTGCGGGCGATGAAGCTAACAATACGATGTTTCTCTTCGCTTGCACTTCGCGCTTGGTATGTTTCACGACGCCCGCGTCATCTCCTGGGCAGTTTCTTTTTGCGGCAGGAAGGCGCCGGCTTTGCGGAGGGTTGTGACTAGTTGTTGCGTGTCGAGCTCGGCGGCCGCTCGGGCGGTGCGGATTGACTGCACGGCGGCGGTGCCGGCGGCCTGGCCCATCATCGAGCAACAGGCTTGGATGCGGATGGCACCGTGCACCTTGACGTCGCTGGACACGCAACGGCCTGCTGTCCACAGGTTCGTCCAGCCGCGGGGAACGAGGATCCCGTAGGGCAAGCCGAAAGTCTTTCCGCGCATGTCGCGTTTGTCGAGGTATTCGCCCTCGAATCGTTTGCGCTGCTTTTCGGAAAGGTCATAGGCGTGCACGTCGATGGGGTAGTTGAAGACGGCGATCTGGTCGGGAAACTGCCGCCAGGACATATAGTCGTCGATATTCAACTCGTATTCGCCCACGATCCGCCGCGATTCGCGAATACCGATCTTGGCCGCGGTCGAAACGAGTTCGACTTTCTCGCAGCCGGGCACGTACTTGCGGTAGAATTCGAGATACTCTTGGGCGATCTTGCGTCCCAGCACGGCCCCGTCGCTGAGATCTTTGCACCGCAAGGCGTTGAGTCCGAAGAGATGACCGCCGTTGAGGCAACCCACCGATTCCGAAATCCGCAGCATGCCCGGCAGGTGCGGATCGGGCTGCGTAAAATGCCCGTCGGCGAGCGCCTTCTTGAGCCCGTCGCGCTGGCCCGAGGGAGTGAATCTGCTGTAGTCGATGCCGGAGAAGAAAGAGGCCAGCGTGGGCGGCATGATGCCTTCGGTATCGCGGCCGGCTTCGCGGCATTCAACCCCGCAAAGGTCGGCCAGTACGGCGTCGCCGGTGGCGTCGACGAACGTCTTGGCGCGAACCATACGGTAGCCTTCGACGTTACCAAGCACGGCGCCGCGGACGGTCTTGGTTGCCGGATCTGCATCCACATCCATCAGCCGGGTTT
>JAFGTN010000441.1 GCA_016934075.1 Pirellulales bacterium | reverse complement strand
GTCAACGTGCGTTTTGTCATGTGGGTAGCAACTGTGTTATTCAAGGGCCGACGACACTAAGCCGCTGCACCAGCGAGGGGGAAACGGTATTTACCAAAGTTTCCCCCGCAACCCCGCTTGAGTTTCGGGTGAGTGTTGCCGACCATTTTTATGTGATAGTGATCGTTACTGCATGCAGTATCGCACATTCGGCCCCGTCGACAAAGTGCAGTTTCGCACGCTAAGCCCTTTCGCGGCAAGCATTTGTGGATTCCACAAGACCTTATTGTGGATCATTGCTCAGTGGCAGCCTGTTTTCACTCCAATACTGCGGATTCCTTATACATCTGTGAATTTATGCCAATTATACTGGATTTGCGGGCAAATTCGGGGTAAACTATTAGTGGTTACTTTGCGTACCCCCAGTAAGTGCTTGTGCAACGAAAGGGAAGTATCATGTTCAAGACGGTAGCCGTGAAGGCTATTCAATATGGAGCCGTCTATTGCGTCTTTGGAGTTTTCGGGGTATTGATAGTCATGCTCCCGTGGTTCAGAAACTCCACAAATCGAGAAGAACATGAGAAAGAGGGCGCTTTGGAGATCGGCGACCCTGAAATCGGGAAAACGGTAGTTTAGAATAACTGTGCCCGATTCCATCTATCTTATTTGTATGCCAGAAGTGGTTCTATAGCGCCCCACGGGCCTTGCTATCAGGTATCTTTACACAAATTGGCAGTTATGAAACTGGTTATCGAACGTTTCCTGCTCCTCTGGCTCACTTTGCTTGGCTTTGTGGCTTACTTCTGGACCGATTATTTTCCGTCTTGGAGCAATCCATTTTCGCTAAGCGCCGGTTGGCTGAATTATCTTTTCGCCGTGACTATGCTTGCCATCGGTTCGCTCTTACCCCGCGACGAGATCCTGCAGGTTGCCCGCCGCTGGCACACGGTCTTGGGCGGAACGTTCATCCAATATACGGCCATGCCCTTGGCAGCATACGGTGTGGGTCGACTGATGGGCCTGGACGGCCCTCTTATGATAGGCGTGGTGATGGTCGGTTGCGTGCCCGGCGCTATGGCTTCCAACGTATTGACCTTGATAGCCGGCGGGAACGTAAGCTATTCGGTCAGTCTGACGACATCCGCTACGTTGCTATCGCCAATCGTCGCGCCCTTGCTTCTCAAACTGGCTCTGGGTCAGTGGGTCAATTTTCCGGCGTTAAAAGTCAGCATTCAGCTTTGTTGGATGGTAGTGATCCCGGTCGTGGTAGGATACCTGCTTTCACGCTACTCCGAAACCTGGGCGACCGCCGCAAGACATATCGGTTCGACCGTAGCCAATCTCACAATACTTTGGATAATCGCCGTTGTAGTAGCCAAGAACCGCGACAAGTTGGGAGATTTCGAAAGCGGCGCAACCACGGCTCTCGTGCTCGTTTTCACGCTATTGCTCATTAATCTATTAGGCTACGCCTCGGGCTACATCGGCGGGCGGCTGATGCGGTTGCCGGAAGGCATGCGCCGCGCTCTCACTCTGGAAGTCGGTCTGCAAAACGCCGGATTGGGCACGGTGCTTGCCATGGAACTCTTTGGCAACGACCCCCGCATAGCACTCGCCCCGGCCCTGTACACCTTCGGCTGCATGTTCACCGGAACAATTCTAGCCCGGGCTTGGGCCATGAGTACGGCGAAACGATGCGAGCAATCTGAGTAGGCCGGGTCGTGACCCGGCAATGGATCTTGAGTGGGGGTGAGTATTCAGACTTCGGACCTTAGACTTCAGATTTGATCTGTGAGTTGGTCGCATCTCGTCTGCCCTCTGTCATCTGAAGTCCGAAGTCTTATGGCCAAACCGAGTTGTCCCGATCGGCCGATCCTGGTAGGCTAGCAGCACGGCTTTCACCCCCCATCCACCCTAATTCACCACTTACGGCGATTGCATCCAATGTCCAACCAGCCTTACCGCATTTTGGGTATCGATCCGGGATTGAACATTACCGGATATGCGGTCATCGAATCCGCCGGCAAAAACATACGGTTGTGCGAGGCGGGCGTCGTTCGGGGTGTTTCGGGTGGTTCACTCACGCGACGGGTTGCCGAAATCCACAAGGGCGTGGCCGAGGTTATTGCCGAGTTGAAACCCGCAGCCATGGCAGTCGAGGAATTATACTCTCATTATGACCGGCCAAGAACCGCCATTTTGATGGGGCACGCTCGTGGGGTTATCTGTCTGGCGGCTGCCCAGGCCGGCATCCCTGTCGTCAATTACGCGGCCACCCAAGTAAAAAAAATCCTTACTGGATCGGGCCGTGCTTCGAAAGCACAGGTACAACGGGCCATCCAACTCGAACTGGGACTGGATCAACCTCCCGATCCACCCGACGTAGCCGACGCGCTGGCAATAGCCGTCTGTCACCATTATCTTAAGGGTGTGCCGGAGGAGTTGAAGAAGTAGGGGGGTAGAGAGGATATAGGACAGAGTATAGGGGATAGACTGTTAGACCGGACGCTTACGGCGGTTTTGGTGTAGAGTAATTCGCACACGTGATGATGGTCTGGAGACCATCCCCCAACAACGGGTAAGGAATAAGGAGTTTGAAAATTGATCACGAAGATTAGCGGTCGGTTGTTGGCCTTGCGCGAAGAATCGCTCACGCTTGGCGTCGATTCGTTTGAATACGAGGTGCTGATACCCGAATTTGCCCGCCGCCAGTTGCAATTGGAACTGAACCGTGAAATCAGCCTACACACCATCCAATATCTCGAAGGCAATCCCATGCAGGGGCGTATGACGCCGCGGCTTATCGGATTTTTGAGCGAGACCGAGCGTGAATTTTTCGAGCTTTTCTGCTCTGTTGACGGTGTGGGGGTGAAAAAAGCTTTACGGGCAATGGTCCGCCCGGTTAAAGAAGTGGCCACTTCCATCGAAGAACAAGATGCAAAGGCCCTTTCCGGCCTTCCGGGCATAGGCCCCGCCACAGCGGAGCGAATCATCGCAAAGTTACGGCGCAAAGTGCCCAAATTCGCTCTAATGGTGGCCCGAGCCGAAGTTGATGCCGAAATTACCTCCGACGTCATTTCGGAGACGTTCGAAGTATTGCGCGGTCTGGGACACTCCGAAAGCGATGCTCGCCGATTGATCGACACGGCACTGTCGGCGAAGAAAAAATACAAAGATGTTCAGGCCCTGTTGCAAGCGATTTATCAGCAGAGTCATGGGTGAGTTGAAACAATATGTCCGAGATTACAACTTTTGAACCAACGGCTATCGACGACTCGCCAGTGCTGCACGCCGCGGCCTGTAGTTATTGCGGCGCCCCGATCGAGCAGTTCGATCAGTTCTGTCCAGCCTGTGGCGGACGGCAAGCGTCCGAAACCGAATCGGTTGAGGAAGACAAAAAGCAACTCCAGCATCGACGGTTCCAATGCAAAAACTGCGGTGCGGAGGTGGCCGTCGAGCCCCAGCAACGCAGTTACACATGTGCTTTCTGCGACTCGACATACGTGGTCGAACTGCCTCGGGATTTCAGCGGCCGTCAGCCGCCCGAATTCGTCATCCCTTTCGGCATCGCCTTGGAAGACGCCCAGAATAAATTCCAGCAATGGATAAGGGCCGGTGGGCTATTTCGGCCGGGCAATTTGCACAAGGCCCGGATCGAGGAGAAGCTACACGGCGTATATCTGCCTTTCTGGTCATTTTCAATGTTGGCCGAGAGCCGCTGGTCGGCCAGTATAGGTGAGCATTGGTATCGCACCGAAACTTATACGGTCCGCCAGAACGGCAAGACGGTTACCAAAACTCGCACCGTGACCGAAACCGAATGGTGGCCGCTCGACGGTCGCCATCATCGCTACTATAGCGGCTACCTGGTCTCCGGTAGCCGTGGCCTCAGCCAGCGCGACGCCCAGCGGGTGAAACCCTTTCACCTGGCCGCCTTGAAACGCTACCGGCCTGAATTCCTGGCCGGCTGGCTGGGCGAAGTGTATTCGGTCGAGCGCGAAGAGGCTCTGGACATGTGCAAGCAGGAGTTCATCCGCCGCGAACAAAACAATATCGCCGCGCACATGCCGGGTGACAAACACCGTAGTCTCAACGTCGAAACCGAATTCAGTCAAATCAATTCCGACCTGATCCTGCTGCCTATCTTCCTGCTGTCATACAAACACGGCGACAAACTTTTTCGCTTCATGGTAAACGGTCAAACCGGCCGCGTTGTGGGCGACAAACCGCTTTCACCCTGGAAGATCTGCCTGGTAGTCGGCCTGGGACTCTTGTTTCTGCTGGTGCTTTTTATTTTCGCGTCAGGTATGTTGTGAGGAAGTTTTCAGTCTTCAGATATAGGCCGGGTCGTGACTGGCATTTACGTGAATTGCCCGTTCCATCGCCGGGGCACGACCCGGCCTACGTTACCTGCATTTCGGGTTAGTATAATACAACCATCCTGTTCATCCTGTCCAAGTTACAAAGAATGCCCGACCTGTTGACTCGCTGCGAAGTTTGCCGAAGCCTGCTCGACGAAGAGGATATGTTCTGCGCTAATTGCGGCACCGAATCGCCCTCGCATGAGAAGGAATCTTCGGCGAGTGAAACCGGCGACCGCATTGCTACGCACAATTTTGAATGTACCGGCTGCGGGGCTTCGATGAGCTTCGACGCTCGCGAGGGCAAGTTACGTTGCCCTTTCTGCGGCTCGGTGGAAATGAATCGTCGCGAGGATGCTCGGGTCATGGCCCCACGTCGAGTTGTCGAGTTCGCCATTTCGCAAGACGAGGCCGAAGGACGCATGCGGGCGTGGCTGGGGCGGGGATTCTTTCGTCCCGGTGACTTGTCCAGACGTGCCGCGGTGGTCGAGATGACGCCGGTCTACGTGC
>JAFGTN010000440.1 GCA_016934075.1 Pirellulales bacterium | reverse complement strand
GGACTTTTGCAAAATTGCGAGTCAAGGGCACATGTAAAAGAAAGCTTTGCGAAGCGAAGGTTTCTTTTACATTGTCTTGACTGACACGAATTCATTGACAGATAACAAGTTAACATCTCTGCGGTGTTCAGATATAATTTGCCGGCTACGCCGCCAATTTATATCTAAGTGCCCTTGACTCGCAATTTTGCAAAAGTCCAGTTTGAAATACAGTTGCCCAACGAGTAGCAAAATGCCGTCAATCGAAGTGGAAGTGAGTTGTCCGGTATACGACTCGTTTCGCGTCCAGCAAATTTCCGGCATATTCGACGTGCCCATCGAGGAACGTGTACGCGAACGGTTCCACGTGGATATGCCCGAGCTGGGCGACGACTGGCGCGTGGGCCTGATCGTGGGTCCCTCGGGCAGCGGCAAGAGCACGATGGCTAAACGGATTTTCGGCGATCATGTGTGGCGCGGAAGGCCGTGGCCCGATGATCGGGCGGTTGTCGACTGCCTGGGTGAGCGTCCCATCAAGGAGATCACGGGATTGTTCACGGCCGTAGGGTTCAGTTCGCCTCCGAGTTGGATCAAGCCGTATGAAGTACTCTCCGGCGGCGAGCGTTTTCGTTGCGATCTGGCCCGGGCGCTGGTCGAATCCGACAACTGTTGCGTGTTCGACGAGTTTACCAGTGTGGTGGATCGTAACGTGGCCAAGATCGGTTCGGCGGCCGTTGCCCGCGCCGTGCGCGGCGGGCGGGTAAATTGTCGTTTCGTGGCTGTCACGTGTCATTACGATGTGGCCGAGTGGCTTGAACCCGACTGGACCTTGGACATGGCGACCTCGACGTTCCACAGGAGGTGTCTTCGGCGACCCGAAATCGAACTTGAGATCTTTCGCTGCCGGCGAAATGCGTGGCGGATGTTTGCGCGTTATCACTATTTGACCGGCGCACTCGGCCGCGGCGCGCGTTGTTACATGGCGCTTTGGCGAGGCGTGCCGGTGGCTTTTTGCGCTACGCTTGCGCTAATCGGACGCCGCGACCGTTGGCGGATCAGCCGGTTGGTGACCTTGCCCGACTATCAGGGCGTGGGCATCGGCACTGGCACGGCCCGGGCCGTGGCCGAGTTGCACCTGGCTCAAGGGCACCGTCTTAATATCACGGCCGGCCACCCGGCACTAATCGCGCATTGCCGGCATTCGCCGCTTTGGCGGACGGTGAACGTGAAAAAACTGGGGGCGCCGCGCGATTCGCGACGTTTCGCGCGAGGATATCGCGGCTCGCCGGGACGGACCGTGGTTTCTTTCGAGTTTGTAGGATCTCAATCTCCAGTGAGCCGGGCGTCGGGTGATTGAAAGGCTATCGAGTGGCGAAAAATAGTAGGCGTCCGGTTTTAAGCAGACTGAAGAAACGAGAGATACTGGCCATAGTGGCTGTCGGCTGTGGACGATCAACGGCGGCCGCGTACGTCGGTTGCACGCCGGCGACTATCACGCGGGCAATGGAACAAGACGAAGAATTCGCAGCCGAAATGCATCGGCATGAAACGAATCCCGCCATCGGTTTCATGCGCAACATACAAGACGCCGCCCAAAAGGCCCAATACTGGCGGGCGGCCGCCTGGTGGCTGGAACGAAGACGTCCGGAAGACTTCGCACCGAAGAAACCGGGCATGGCTACGACGACTCAGGTCGGCAGTCTATTGTCCGGTCTGACGCAGATAATAACCGAAGAGTTGCGAGACGGAGAGAAACGCAAAATCATTATCGAACGCGTGGAACAAATGATAACCGCCTTCTCGTACAATCTCGTCGTTAAAGGATCCGCAAACACGGTGAGAAGATGCAAGGACACCGATGAAAGCAGTCTGGACCGAGATCCAGATGAGGAGGAAAAGCATGAATGATCTGGAGTGTTTCCGGGAATGCGGATTGGATCCGGACTGCTTGTGGCAATTACTGGTCGATTTTCATGCCGAACTTTGCAGGCGCCACGGCCGGGCGCGGCGCAGGGTGGCGCGGCGGCGCTTGGACCTGAGCCTTTTGGACTGGGCACGGCGATATTTGCCCGCCCACTTCAACCGAGAACCGTCGTCCATGCACATCTGGATGGCGCGGTGGCTGGACTATATGCGGCATAATCGCGACACGAAACTCAATGTTCTGGGGCCCCGCGGCGGCGCCAAGTCGACCATCGGAACACTGGCCTATCCCTTGCGGGCGGCCGTCGAAAAAACCGAACCGTATATCTGGATAGTTTCAGACACAAAGCACCAGGCGGCGGCCCACTTGGAGAACATCCGTTGCGAATTGACTGCCAATCGGCTATTGAGCGAAGCTTACCCAGACGCCGCCGGACGCGGCCCCGTATGGCGGTCCGGTCGAATCGTGTTACGCAACGGAGTGGTTATTGAGGCTTTCGGTACGGGGCAGCGGATTCGCGGACGCCGCTACCGCGAGCATCGGCCTTCATTGATCGTGTGCGACGACCTGCAGAACGACTCGCACATCGTCTCAGCAACGCAGCGCGAGCGCGGCCGAACCTGGTTCCACGGCACGCTTTTGAAGGCCGGTGACCGGCGAACCAACGTGGTTAATCTTGCCACGGCTTTGCACCGCGAGGCCCTGGCGATGGAGATCTGCCGTATGCCAGGCTGGACGTCGCGGGTGTTCAAGGCCATCCAGCACTGGCCCGAGGAAATGTCGCTCTGGCAAGAGTGGGAGAGCATATACACCGATCTGTCGATGGCCGATTATCGGGCCAAGGCTCGCAAGTTTTACCTCCGCAACCGCGCGGCAATGGACGCGGGAGCGGTCGTTTTGTGGCCCCAGGCCGAGGATCTCTATGCTCTGATGTGCATGCGGGCACAGAGCGGACGCACTGCCTTCGAACGCGAGAAACAGAACTCGCCCGTCAATCCGGAGTATTGCGAGTGGCCCGAATCCTATTTCGATGAAACCATCTGGTTCGACGAGTGGCCCAAGAATTTGCGTGTAAAAACGCTCACCCTCGATCCCAGCAAGGGAGGCGACGCGCGGCGGGGCGATTATTCGGCGCTGGTGGCTTTGGGGATCGACAACAGCGGCATGCTTTACGTCGAGGCCGATTTGGCGCGGCGCGCCTCGCCGCAAATTGTGGCCGAGGGCGTGGAATTCTATCGCCGCTTCCTGCCCGATGCCTTCGGCGTCGAAGCCAACCAGTTCCAAGAGCTGCTGGCCGATAGCTTCGAAGCCGAGTTTCGGTGACGGGGATTGATAGCCGTGCGACCTTGGCTTTTGAATAATCGCGTCAATAAGCTGGTGCGGATACGGCGGCTGGGGCCGTACTTATCGTCGGGCCGTATACGTTTCAAGAACGATTCGCCCTCGACGCGGTTACTGGTCGAACAGCTCAAGGAGTTCCCCGTCGGCGATCACGACGACGGGCCGGACGCCCTTGAAATGGCCGTGCGCCTGGCCGCGAAGATGCTCGAACCGCCGCGGGATGACGGACTGGGAGAAAGACTGATCGTGGGGTAGGTGGATGGCCGGATAAGGGGAATGGGTAGCCCCGATAGCTTGTCTATCGGGGCGGCAAAGCCGCAAGAGGTACACCGGAACAGCTAAACGTCCTCTTGTGCCTACGGCACCCCGATAGACAAGCTATCGGGGCTACCCACCAACTTCGGTGTTACACAGTACTAGTACGTTAAACAAACACAAACAAGCGATTCTTGGTGCGTCGCAGAAGCGTTCGACAATCTAACACTCAACAAAGGATAAAATTATGACACCAATCAACAAACAAAATTCAAACACAAGTAGCCGGCAGGTAACCGGTTTTCAGAAGCGGCTGCTGGAAGCCTTCGATACGCTATGGAACGATTTCGTCGATCCGGTCGAACCGTTTTTCGATAGCGACGGTGAGCAATGGTCGCGGATTGGTTTTGCGGCCAATGCAAAAAACGCCAACTCCGGGGTGCCGAAGAACGAAACCGAATTGGCCGATATACGCGACCAGTGCCGCACGTTGGCCGCCGAAAATGAATTTGCCATCAACGGGCACGAAAACCGAATCAATTTTATTGTCGGTACCGG
>JAFGTN010000439.1 GCA_016934075.1 Pirellulales bacterium | reverse complement strand
TCGGGAACATTGCTCATCGACCGGAGCGATGGCCATGGGGTGATAGGATCCGTAGAGCACGGGCCGGGCCAGGTTGTTGAAGCCCGCATCGACCAGGTAGAAAAGATTGTCGCCCTGGTGCTTGACCGCGCGGATCTCGGTTATCAGGTAACCGCTCTCGGCCGACAGGTAGCGGCCGGGCTCGATTTCCAGATCGACCTTGTGGCCGAAGCGTTCTTCCAGACGATTCCGCGTGGCGTCCCAGAGCTTGAAGTAGGTTTCCAGATCGACATGCTCTTCGCCCGTGCGATAAGGCGTGGGTATGCCGCCGCCGGCGCTGACCGAGCCAACCGAGGATCCCACTTCGGTGGCCAGCTTTTCCATGGCGTCGCAGATCTTCCCCAGGTGTTCCATGTCGGCCCCGGAGCCAATGTGCATGTGCATTCCGGTGATGGTCAGATTGTGCCGCCCGGCTCGCTCGATGCAGTCGCCCAACTGATCGTGCCATATGCCATGCTTCGACTGAGGTCCGCCGGTGTTGGTTTTCTGGCTGTGTCCGTGCCCGAAACCCGGATTGATACGCAAAGTAATCTCGCCGCCGGGCATGCGCTCGCCGTACTGGTCGATCATATCGGCCGATCCGCAGTTGACGTGGATTTTTTCCTTGACGACCAGATCCAGCGCGTCGGTGTCGAAAATGTCGGCCGTATAGACGATCCCCGGTGGTGTGCCGTCGGCCTTGTAGCCGGCGGCCAGGGCGCGTCGCACTTCGAAGCCGCTAACCGCATCGACCAAGGCCCCGCCACGGCGCAGCAGATCGAGCACGGCCAGGTTCGAACATGCCTTTTGTGCATAACGCACGTAATCGAACGATTCGAGATCGCCCAGGCGGCGGCGAATGGTATCCGCGTCGTAGACAAAAGTGGGCGTGCCGAACCACGAAGCCAAATCGGCTACCGAAAAGCCGGCGATTTGTGGACAGATGGTCGGAAAGGAAAAAGTTGCTGGCATTTTTATGTTTCCAAAATGATGGCGAGTATTAAGCTGTGAGGTATGAGGTTTGAGGTGTCGGGGGTGAGACTTTGGTGAAGCCGCTAGCTTATAATCCGACTTACGATTGCATGATCTAACCATACTAACCCGAAGCGCAAGCGAAGGGGCACGACGTTTACCATTGCTCCCTTCGCTCGCGCTTCGGGTTAGTGAAGCCGCCGGTTACAGCCCGGGCTACGAGGACTCTTGCCTCATGCCTCATTTATACACAATAGCCTCTTGGACACTCAAGCGGAGGGGGAGGTGCGGCGCGGAGGCTGAAAATGTGAGAAATACGAAGCTCGAAGCGTAAGCGAAGGGGGGATCAAGGGAAAATTATGCATTTCCTGCGTTCCCCTACGATTCTATTCAACAAGCCCCCGCCCCAGTATGCCGCGATTTGCCCCCAGAAAAACACGGTAACGGTCTAATGTTGACAAGATAGGCAAACCATAGCTAGACTTCGGGCATGAGTGGTGTTGTGCTTAGGAGCTTGCCGAAGGAGTGGAGTTTATGAGACGCTGCAAAATTGCAATATTGTTCTCAGTGATAGCAGCAGCATTGATGATATCTGTTGTTGGATACCTTTTGTTTTTGGGAATCGAGGAAAGTAGAAAAAGTTATTGCTATAACTCTGCTCGATCCATTGGCCTATCATTAGCGAATTATCGTGATGGCAATAATGGATGTATGCCTCCGCTATATTTTAAAGACAAGGCCACCGGCGAACGACATAGCTGGAGGGTATTGATGCTGCCGAACGTCGCCTATGCACATGTTTACGGGCAATATAATTTTCATGAATCCTGGAATAGCGCTAAAAACCAAGAAGTGGCCAAACTCGTTGCGAATTACGCTTGCACAACGCATTTAAATTCATATGAAATAACGAACTATGTTGCCGTTGTTGGGAAAAAAACTCTTTGGCAAAAGCCTAAAACTCCGGATGATATCGAATACCATACCGTCTCCTCAGCTAATCGCACTGATGTCGAGCGCGATTTCCTCTGGCCTAATGCAAGAGGTGCAAAAGTACCGCGGAATTGCTTTTCGAAGATTGTAATCGTGGAGGTGGTACAGTCTGATATTCCATGGATGGAACCAAGGGATATCACATTGGATGAATTTCTCGGAGAAATTACAGAGAATCCAAAAGGCAGATTCTACAACAAGTATATCGATGGCATACGAGCAATAGATGCGGCAGGTCGAATTACTGTCATTGATCCCTACGATGATATCACTAAGATCAGGAGCTTGTTTAAGATTCCCGACGAAGACAAAGGCGAAATCGTAGACGAAAAGTGACAACCAGGAACATAGAAAAGACTCCCGCTTCTTCTCTTTCCTCGAAGAAATCACCTGAACTCCATGACGAAAGATAGCTGATATGCTACGTTGACGACAGGCCTATCGTACTGTACAATCAACACCTGTCGTGTAGGGTTCTGCCGGGAAACTGCAATGCCGGCAAGCCGCCTCTTTCTTTTCATGTAATATTTGGACTTTTGCAAAATTGCGAATCAAGGGCACATGTAAAAGAAAGCTTTGCGAAGCGAAGGTTTCTTTTACATTATCTTGACTGACACTTTTATTGACAGATAACAAGTTCACATCTCTGCAGCGTTTAGATATAATTTGCCGGCTGCGCCGCCAATTTATATCTAAGTGCCCTTGACTCGCAATTTTGCAAAAGTCC
>JAFGTN010000438.1 GCA_016934075.1 Pirellulales bacterium | reverse complement strand
GGCCGTGCGGTCGGTGACATCCTGGACCGTCCGCGGTACCATTCGCCGCAAACCATCTCTTTCCGCCTCGACCTGCTCCGGCATTTCGGCGTCGTGGTATTGTTCGATTGTCTCTTTGTATTCCTGGACAAGTTCCTTCATGCGGACCATGATGGACCACCATAGTTTTGGAATTTCCATTTTGACCAGAGCGTCTTCTCCGGCCTGCCGATCGCCGGCGTTGAGCGCTTTGCGCAGCCCGGCCACGCCGCTTAGATGGTCAACGGCAACGTCGACCGCCTTTCTCATAAGTGATTTTTTTGCCATTTCGTGTCCTTTCAAAAAAATATTTTTACGGGGACCGGTGTCCCCGATGTCCTCGTTTATGCCGCTTGATCCTTTTTCGGTTTCACCAAGCCTGGCGGAATCTCGACGCCGGCGAGCAACCTTTCCAGCGGGGTCTTGCCGTTCTTCACCAGCCAGTCCTTGAGCACCGTCGTCAGGTAGGCCACCGGCTTGTCGGGCAGGCCCGCGCCGCGGCGGCGGATGGCCTCCAGACCGTCCTGGAGACAACCCTCGGGGATCTGCTCCCGGATCCGAAGCGTCGCCAGCTTCAAAAGGAACTCGCGATCCTCCGGCGTCTTGTCCTTGAAAACCGGCTTCGAAAAGAGCCGCCTAGCGCATTCAAGAACCGATGTTTCCTCTTCCTTAGAAGATAAATCTAAATGGTCGACTCGACTCGACTCGTCTAAACAAGAACTAGGTTTAAGGTGGTTAGTAGAAGGAGCGCAAGAACTAGGTTTAAGGTTTAAGGCCCGGCTAGAACTGTTCTTATCCGGTTCCGGTTCGGGGCATGTATCATCCTTGCACGGTTCTTGCACGGTGCTTGCACGGTGCTTGCACGGTGCTTGCACCGTGCTGATACCCGGGGGAGGTGGAAAGCCGGCTGATTTTTCGTCTCTGTGGGGGTTCTGGTGTTTTGAAAAAGATGGGATAAAAATATATCTCCCCCCCTCAATTTCGTAGCGAACAATAAACCGTCCGGGAGAATCCGCCAGAGCCCGCAGTAGCTCGTCTCCGTCGCAGTCGTCGTAGGGTAGCAGTTCGGCCTGTAGGCGCCGTGGACGGTCTTCGAGGATCCCCTCGCGATCAGCTAGCCCCCACAGGCCGGCGAACATTAAACGAGCCAAAGGCGGAAGGTCGCCCAGGTCTTCGTTTTTGAAAAACGCCGGCTTTAAATTTCGCGTGCGTGCCATATTACACCCCTCCCTCGATCTTTCCCGCGATCCACTCACGCAAAGCGTCGGGAGAAAACCTTACGGCGCGGCCAAGCTTGATGTGCGGGATCTTGCCGGCCCGTACCAGGTCTTCCAATGTGCGGACTGACCAGCCCGTTGCCTCGGCCGCTTGGGGATACGTTAACAGTAGCCGTGGTACAGGCTCGATCGGCACCGGCTCGATATGTTGAATATCAACAACACTCATGGCGTCACCTCATTAGGCCGAGGTGTCTGATTCTTACCGGTGGAGGCCTCCCTTGTCGCACGCATCAAAACTCGCAAAGCTTTGATTTCAGCCTCGCGCTGCTGAATTTCGGCAAGAATGTCATCTGGAGGAAGATGACGTATCGAAGAAATTATTTGCTGGACTGTGTTGCTCATGCCGACATTCTAGCCAGCACACAAACGGACACAATTAGCGCATAAACAGCGCATGAACGCGCTAGTGTAAATTTGTTTTTTTGGCAGGAATATAGTATCCTCGCCCCTTCATGTTTTTCAGGCCGCGTTTTTTCTTCAAGCCGGGAATAACGTGTCTCGTGATCGTTGATTCGTTAATTCCCGTGCGGTTGGCAATCTCTCTTGCCGTAAGCGGTTCGCTCGACTTTATCACCACGTCATAGACGTCTTGCTCGCGCTCCGAAAGCATTTCCCCGGCATCGTGACCTGCTGTGCGTGATAACACTATGTCAAAAAAACACGACAACATGGGCACAGCGCTTTGCCACCACTCGTTTCTCTTTTCCTTGGGCCAGTCCGCAATGATGCAAAAGAAGTTATCGGGGACCTCAATTACCCGCGAGGCTAGACCGTTTGGCAATTGCTCTTGGTGTCTACACAACCAGTCCAAGAACACCCTGGTAACGAAGAAACCCCAGCCGTATCGAAAATCAGATCCCTGCACAACTTGTCTGATGGTTAATTCAAGCGCGAGCCACCCCGCTTTACTTATAAGCCCGCCAGCCGCGGCATCAGCCAGTAGATATCCAGCCATTTCCGCAACTTCGCGGGGTTTTTCGCTCTCGACAAGCCCTGGGAAGCCCCTTAAATCCGCAATAACCTGCTCCGCGGCTCGCGGTTCAGGCCTCGGTGATGCCGGCTGATCAATACGACGTTCGCTTGGTATTCTCTCCCGAGACCACCTAAATTTTGATTTGCTCACAAGAATCTCCTTATCTTGAGCCGGGCCCGCCGGTGTGGATCCGCGGCCGATAAGGAGAAAAGCCGAGACCCACGCCGGCAAATTGCGGATCCGTCGATCCACCCGGCAACGAAGTTAATTTACACCTCGATAAACTTTTCGACCACCCTCATAATCTCTTCTTTCGCGTCATCGGGCAGCCGCGGCCAAGCGTCGACCACGACGTCGAGATTCCGAAATGCAGCGCCTGGTGCAGCGCTCGCCATCACCACTTTTTCTAAGCTGTTGTCCTCACCCGCCTTACGGCATTGCGTTCGAATCCTCGTGCGCCCACTTTTAAGGCCTTTCGTAGCAACGAGTTGCGGAAGGCTTTTTCGTGCACCGAAACGACCTGCCGCAATCTTGGTCGAGAGGGCTACCGTCGCCGCATTATCACCACGCTCGCCAGCGAGCAGAGCAGCAGGGTGATGGTGCCAGGCTCGGGGATGGGGGTCAGAAGAAAGGCGTGCTCCTCACCACCGATTGTGCCATAGCCGGTTATTTGGCCGGAGTTGTTGATATCAGATGCATGCGTGAGGGTCCAGCCCAAGGCGTTGTCAATTAGATCGTTGAGATCCTTTATCGTGCCATCGTAGAGAAACGCACGCGGTCTGCCGCTGCTGTCCCCAGAGGTCCCTACCACGTGGCCTGCATTGTTGATAGCATAAGCCTCCGAACCCACCCCAGGGGGCACCCCCTACGAGCGTGCCGAGATCGTGCATCGTAGTGCCATCGTGGAGAAACGCAACGGTTTCGAGGTCGGCGCGCCAGGACTTTCCTACCACTTGATCAGCGTCATTGATGCCGTAGCCGATTGCATACGTGCCATAGCCGGGAAACGTCCCTCCAAGCGAACCGAGATCAATCATATTAGTGCCATCGAAAAGAAACGCATGCCGATCACCGCTGCTGAGTCCAGCCAGCCCGGTCACGTGGCCGGCGTTATTGATGTCGTGAGCGCTCGAATGGTCTCCACCAAGTGTGCCCAAATCGGTCATAACTCCGGAGCTGTAAAGAAAGGCGCGTAAGTAATTGCTAGCATTTCGAGACGAACCCGTCACCTGCCCCGCGTCATTGACACCGCAGCCCTTCGAATCATTGCCTCCGAGTATGCCCAGGTCATTCATCGTGGTTCCATCGTAGAGAAACGCGTGACGGCCGCCGCTGGGGAAATAAGCTTCTCCGGTCACGTAGTCGGCATTATTGATTCCAAATTCTTCCGAACCTGTCCCTTCGACGGCGCTGCCGAGATCGTGCATCGTAGTGCCATCGTAGAGAAACGCCTGTGTACGTTTGTCGCTGGCAACAAAGTACCCCGCCACATGGCCGCTATCATTGATACTGTAACCATACGAACTCGTCCCTCCCATCATTGTGCCGAGGTCCGTAATGGTGAAGAGACATACGTCGCCAGAAGCGGGACGGACTACGACGAGCGAAAATGCCACCAGTGCTATTGATGGTAATCTCATTTTCATCTCCTGGTGATGGTCAAGTTATCCTTGAATCACAGCAGACGGGCACTATGTTCACAAAGATGCAAAAACGTTGCGATTGTAAGTATCGCCAAGAATCATATGCACCTTCCATATGGTAGCTAAATTACTAGACAACTACGCCTCTGTCTATAGCCCGAAATAGCTGGTTTTCTTAACAATTACCACTAATTCCCATCGTTTCGGTGAGGACATATCATAAATGAAAAGACATATCCATGCTCAAAAACCGGTGGGCGTGTTCCGCGATGGGTGGACGTGGTACACCTCAGCCATTGGCTGCCTTATTGCATCTTCCATATCCCCCGGCGGTCACCTCGTACTTGCCGATGTTGTAGGCATAGTCCACGGCTCCAAAACCCTCGGGACGTTGATCGAGGTTGTACCTCATGTCCGCCGCATTGCCCGCATTCCCCACCGGCACGGTCTCGATGAGGACATCGGCTTGTAGTGTAGCTGCGAACGTTTCCGCGAAAAACTCCCCGAAAAACGCTCGGGTGCGACCGACTGGCCGGGATAAACGCAAAAAGTAAATCGGCCGCCCGCACCGAGTGGACCAGGACGTAATGCGTGTCAACGAAACCACGCCGCCCGGTCTTAAACGCGATGCTTGGTTGTCCGCGCAGCGTGTTTTTTCTCAGTCGATGTCGACTCGTGAGATTTTTGGAGGGGCAAGGGCTGAGAAATGATATTATTTTCAAAAATAGTTATGGAGACAATTTGTCCACGGAATACGGAATTATTATGGGGCCGTGGGAATCAATAGAATGGGATGCAGGATCTGGTCTGTTTTGTGTTTGAAGGATTTAACGTAAGGGCGCAATGAGGCGGAGACGCGAAGATTTTTCAAAATAGTTGTAGAACGCCGGGTGCCTCTGGTTGCTTGTCAGCCAATGAAAGCGGTGTTATGATACCATGCGAACAATGTCCGGTACGGTACTACAACGGAACGGGACATTTCAACGAATATGCCTTATTGGATGGTTATAAAATCACTTTATGGCATACGGCCAGCGACTCTCGGCATTACAAGGCGGTTGGGCATGGTGCAAATAGGCGATAATACTGAGCATGAAATTTGTGACATGCTTGTCCGAAGGCGAAAAGGTGGCGAATTCAGTCAATCGGATATAGACATGTTGCTCCGACTATCCGAGGACTCGTCCAAGCCAAAAGTTGCAACCATTGCAGTCCAAATAATCCAAGACATTGGCCCTAACGCCAAAGTTGCCCTGCCCAGATTGCTCAAACTGTTTGAGGAATATGTCAATCATCACTACGGAAAGTCGCTCGCAAAGGCAATTGCTGCGATAGGCGAATCGACTCCCGACACTATGACAGCTTGTCTACGTGGGCAAAGAAGTAACCTCAAAAGCGTACGCGTCGTATCAAGAGACGCAATGAGAAAGCTCAAAAGATAACAATGGGACATAAAATGGATTTTTCAATCACCTACAAGGGCTTTCTCTGCAAGTACCTTGGAAGGGGAGTTGCCGCCGGCGACGGTGTTGAGGAATCCAAGATCGCGAAAGCGGAAGCCGCGCTGGGAGTACGATTGCCGATTGCTCTACGGGAATACTATCGTCTTCTCGGTGTACCCTTGTCAGGCATCGCCGAAGCGGATCCAATCGTCTGGCAACGTAACAACACTCCGTCCGTGGAATGGTATTCCGAGGAGAAATCGTTCTCGTTCTTCATGGCTAGTATGTTCGACTGGTACAAAAGCGAAAACTTCTGGGATAATTGAATTGTCTATTTCGAGGAGATGAAAGTGCCATTGAAGTGGGAACTTCGTCAAGAAGATTCTGAATTGTTTGCCGCCGAGTTAGAGGACTTTGTGCCCCAGCGGGTTTTCGATATGCACGCCCACCTGTGGCGCAAAGCCAACTTTACCGATCCCGTACCTGAGTATGTCGAGATAGGTCCGTCCGAGGTAACATTAGAAGTTTATCGGGAGCATATCAACTGGATCTTACCGGGGCGCGAAGTGCATGGTTTGTATTTCCCTTTCCCGGAAACGATACCGAACGCGACCGAGCCGCACAACGCCTGGGTTTCCCAACAGCTTGTGAAGGATCCTTTCGGACGCGGGCAATTCTATGTTCGTCCCACGGATGATCATGATTTTGTCCGCCAGGAAATGAAGCGCTTGGGACTGCGGGGTTTCAAGCCATTCAACTGTTTTGCCGATCGGCCAGATCGCGAAAACGCGGAGATTCCCGAGTACATGCCCGAGTGGATCCCAAAGCTGGCACACGAGGAAGGTTGGTCGATTACACTCCACATTCAAAGGGCGCGCAGTCTGGCCGATCCGTCTAACCTGCACTGGATCAGAAGCTATTGCAAAACATATCCAAACATGACGCTTATCCTGGATCACTGCGCGCGGGGATTCAACCCGTATCACCTCATCGCCGGCCTGGAGCACCTGGGAAATCCGGGAAACCTATACGTCGACACATCGGTTATCTGCAATCCATTGGCAATCTGGGCGTGCATAAAATATCTCGGAACGGATCGCGTGCTCTATGGATCGGACTTCTACTGTTCACACTTGCGTGGAACAAATTTGCCAGTGGCTGATTCGTTCATCTGGCTGGACGAGAGCATGGACATTTGGAAATTCCTCGCATATCCCAGACAGAATGCGGGGCCGACACTTGTCGGCCTGGAAAACTTGCTGGCCCTCAAGGCGGTCTTCCACATGTTGAAGCTCACGGACAACGAAATCGAAGCCTTTTTCTGGTCCAATGCAGCGCGTGTTTTGAACTTGACGTAAGAAAAAAGGACGAAAAAGAAAAAGAATAAAAGATGCGAAAACGAGTGCGTGAAAACGTACGTGAAAATGGGTCACTCTTGTTTTACTCCCTCTTCCATATGGACTCTCCACCGGTTTGAGACATTATTGCTCCGAGTTCCGTATGTGTTGCGTTATCGATACTCGTGCCGTTTCCTATGTGCAAAACCACGAATCTCTTGGTGTTCTCTACCATGTTATCAGGAACTGGCCCACCGCAGATCTGTAGATATGGTCGTCCACGCAAGAAAGGTTTAGGACCAGTGTAGATTTGGCCATAGGGAAAGACACCTTGTGGTTTGTCGGCCTCCGCGATGTATTCAAACCGCGGTGACCAAAGTTTGGGATTCATCAACTCTTGGTCAGATATTGCGTGAGCAAAACGGTAGATTGCTATTGGATCGCCAATGATTTCCAGCCACCTCTGCAAACTCAGGCTGTTATCAACAGAAAGCCTTGGACAACGGGCTCCACAAACCAGCAGGGCATAGTGTATGTACCAACCCATTGGAGCCGTAGAGGAAATGCGAAATACTGCAAACTCAGTATTTGGCTTATTCTCTACCCACATCACGATACCGATTACACTTCCCGACCACATAATCACTCCGCCGTATGAGTGATCTTGATCGGATAGTAGCGGTGGCCAGCGAGATTCCTTGGCTTTGCTGTCATAAACATAATATTGCAGGTCAAAACCAGCTTCGCGAAACACTTGCGACCAAGTCTCTCGCAACCGCTTTGGCATCTCGTATTCAATTGGTGGGAGTGGGAAAGACATACTTCAAATCTCCTATCACATCAAGCACCGTCTCGCTTTTCTATAGGCAACTCTACTTTTTTTGCGTCTTCGCGTCTTTGCGTGAGGCTTATTGGTTGGTTCAATATCTCACGCGAAGGCGCGAAGACGCAAAGGACGGAAATGAAAGAGATTGTTTCGGATCCAAAAGACGGGTTCTTATTTTCTGTTTGAATTGTTTTCCGCAGAGCTAGCGGAACGCTACAAAGCATAATCCTTCCGTCACAGCCGACGAATTATCTCGCCGGCTTTTTTCTCGTAAATTGCCTGCCACTCGGGGGCCAGGAGGCATTCGGTGACTTCGTAGCCGCCTTTGTCGTAGTCGGCGGCAGGGGGGCCGTATTGGATATAGCCGTTGGCATAGGCGGCTATGAAGGTGTGTTTGTGGGGCGAGACTTTTTTGATGTTCAGGCCGACCTCAACGAGCATCTCGGTGGCCGAGGTGATGAAGACGCAGTCGCCGATTTTCACACCCTGGACCTCGGTCGAGAGCGTGGGCCGACCGGCCTTCTCATTTGTGGCCAGGTGTCGCCGCAGCGTGGCGATGCGGTCCTGGTTCCTGGCCATTTTTTCCATGGCCCGAATGTTGCGCAGATACTTTTTGAGGTGACCGCGGTTTTGCGCGTCTATGCCCGACATCTCGTTGCTGCCAGTCTTTTCGGCCTGCAAGTAGCGATAGCTGTAATACGAGGGGTGCTGGGGATCCAAGGCCTGTTTGATGTAGAGCGGCAGAAAAGTTTTGAGGTTCAGGCTTGTGCCGCGCAACGAAGAGAGTAGACGCGCTTGTTCGCCCTCGAGTTTTTCGATCAATTGCGGCATATCGAATTTTCTGGGCAATTCGATCGTTTCGTTAATCACGCTAAGCTTTGCATCCGCGGTTTCGATTTTCCGCCACGCATCGAGAGTGCTCAGTCCCAGCATCACGCCCAACGGTTCGGAGTCCCGGGGCCGGTTGACGTCTTTATACAGAATCGAGGTAATATCGCCACCTGCTCCTTGCAGGAATACGGCCATGCACCCTTCGCCCGATTTGCCGTCACTCAGATTGTCTTCGATAACCTTCGATGCGAAGCCCGGATAGTCGGCCGTAATGCCCCCGCGGGGAACGGTAATATACGGGTGGCTGGCGAAATTAAAGACCACGGCCAGCGGCCGTCCGTTCATGCGATCGATCCGCAGGACGCCTATCTCCGGGTCGATGGGCCCCACGCCGACCACGTCCTCGTCCGGTGGACAGGGATTGCCGTGCCGGATCGACCAATGCGAACCGTCTTTCAAACGCAACGTACGGTTCATCATGATTCGATCTTCGTGCCCCGCACCCACACCGACCTTCACCGGCACCATCGATCCCGCCGCCTGCCGAACGGCGTCGAAGGTCCGTTCGACCTGCTGTTTGTCGTCACATAGCAATCGACCCGGCGGGTGCGTATGCGTGGCACTCACCAACACGTTTCGCCCGGCAATGCCCAACTCTTTTTCGATCCTCGCGCGCAGCTTGGGAAGGAAATCGTCTTTAATATCACCGATCCCACCGATCGCCGTGGCGTCCATGGCGACAATGGCCAACTTCGTCCGCCCGTCATCAAGTACTAGAGCCTTGGCATAGAGTGGATCGTTAATCCGCACACCCTTGGCATCGGTGGTAATATCGCTCTTGGCTACTCCTGCCCGTAAATAGCTTACGGCCTCTGCCCCTTGTGAAGTCGCGGCAAACGCGGCCGTTGCAACTCCGGCCCCGGCCGCAATGCCGGAACCCAAGAACTGGCGTCTTTTCATATTGCTCATCGGAGACCTCTTTTTGATTTTGGCATCCCGTGAAGGTGCGCCCATTATGCACTTTTTCTTTTTACCTAGCGACTATTTAAACCATAGGTGGCATTATAAGTTCACATTCTGATATTGTTTGATGATTATATCACCCAGAACACCAGTGTTATATATCACTATACAGTAAGTGTTTAAGAAAATAATATCAATGACGTCCAGCAATAACATCCATCACAATTATGAAATTATATGAGAATATAATTGACAATAATATCGCATTTGCTAGAATTATTCTCATGAGCACCATGGAAACCAAAACATCGGGCGTCCAACGTCTGGCCGAACGTTTGCGCGACGATATCGGATTGCGGGGACTCAACGCGGGCGAACCTTATCTGACCGCCGCCGAAGCGGCCGAAATGTTCGGTGTGAGCACGGCGATGGCCCATCGGGCTCTGAAGGTTCTGGCTGATGACAAGTGGGTGCTGCGGCGTCGCAACGCGGGTACGTTCGTCGGGTCCAGCGCGGGACAAAAGACTCCCACGCGCGTTCAAACCGTCCACGTACTCATGCCCGCCGACATCCACATCACATTGGTTCGCACCGACCTCTTGCTGAACGGGATTCGCGGCGCGCTGGAGAACGTGCAAGTGCAATTCGGCTTCTTGCCCGAGGCTCAGAGCGTCGAATACGTGGAAGGATTGCTGAGGGCGGCCAGTGCCGGCGGCGAGGTTGTCGGAGTCGTGGCGATCCGTTGCCGCAATGAAGTATATCGTTATCTGGCCGAGACCGGTCTGCCTGTCGTTGTCGTGGGAACTCTATGGGCAGGCGGATTACCATTGCCTTCGATCGACACGGACCAGCACGAAACAGGTCGCCTGCTGACCCAGTACCTCATCGACCGTGGACATAAACGGATGGCCTTGCTGACGGGAGCGAATGGCTGGCCCGGAGACAACGACTTTTTGGACGGTGTGAGCGAAGCATTAACAACGGCCCGCCTGCCGCACAATGCCATGATTACGAGAATCACGCCGCACGATGCGGAAACGTTCAAGGCGGCCGCCCGTCAACTGCTGGAGATGCACGACCGTGCGGGCGGCCTGATCGTGCGCGGCCAGGCGTTGGCTGAAATGGCCGCAAAGGTAGCCGGCGACATGGGATTTTCCGTTCCCGGCGATGTGGAGATCGTATTTCAGGATTTCGGAACACGGCAAGTCGAGCGATCAGCCTTTCCACACGTTCAGACGCGGATGCATTTTGAAGAGGTAGCCGCTCGGATCGGGAGGATGCTCGACGACATGAGACAAGGAAATAATCTGGAAAAGGAAAGAGTAGTAATTCCGGTGGAACTACACAAGCCGTCACTCGATAATCACCCACCGAAGCAGGCCGGCGCTCGACATTCTCGGCCTATTGGCTGAATGGCCATGGAGGCATTTATGATTCGCTTTATTCACGTAAAAAATGATCGCCGGAACATATACCGCGGCCAGCCTCCGAACGGCTTTACGCTTGTGGAACTGTTGGTGGTGATCGCCATTATCGGTATCCTCATTGCCCTGCTGTTGCCGGCGGTACAAGCGGCGCGCGAGGCTGCGAGGCGGATGCAATGCACCAACAATCTGAAACAGATCGGTCTGGCACTCCACAACTTCCATGACGGTCGCGGCGGCATACCGCCCACAAACCTGACTCCTTATGGCCATGCTACCTGGATGGTCCTCATCCTCCCGTATCTCGAACAACAGACCGTGCAGGATGCGTTCGACATGGAGAGGTCGGTCTATGTCGCACCTAACTATCCCGACGTTATCAAGACGCAAATATCCACGTATTATTGCCCAACACGTCGCAGCCCTCCTCAATTGAGCGTTTACGACAACAAGCGCTCGAACTCCAATGTCGAGAGTATAGGCGCTTTAAGCGATTATGCCATCAACGTGGGTGATTATCGCGGCACATGGTACCGGCCCGAAAACGCACACGGCATTGCGCGGCCGCCACAATGGGGGAATCCGAAGGAGGATGGAGTGTATTATGATGCCGCCGGGAACGTCATTGCTCCCAGTGCCGACGGCTTCTTCCGCAACTGGAAATGCGTGCGCAGGTTCAACGACGTTACCGATGGACTCAGTCACACGCTCATGGTCGGCGAAAAACACGTACCGACCAACCTTCTGGGTAATGCCAACGACCCCGGCAATAAATACAAGCGCCAGGACGGCACCTTCTACAGCAGCGATGGTTACATGCACATCTGCCGTCTGGCGGGCATCACCAATTCGGTTTACTGGTTCCCGCTGGCCGCTTCGCCGAACGATCCGTTGGTACCATTCGGCAGCCCAAATTACAGTTATGATGGAATATTCGGTAGTTGGCATCCCGGCGGGGTGTGCGGGTTCGTCATGACCGACGGCAGCGTGCAGAGTTTCACGCCGACAATCGATATCTACGTTCTGGACCACCTGGCTAACATACACGACGGCCAGGTAATTCCCTCCGATGCCTATTAGTAGAGTATTTGCCATGCTTGGAAGACGAGACGCCGCTTTGTTAGCCACGGCATGTGGTTTTTGTTTGTTGATCGTGGCCGGTTGCAGTCGCGGCCCTGAACGGGTTGTTGTCAGCGGCGCCGTAACCTATCGGGGGCAACCGGTTGCCAGAGGGGCAATCACCTTCGCTCCTTGCGAGGGAACAGTGGCACCAACCACCATGGCCGCCATTGTCGACGGAAAATACAGCGTCGAGCCGCTCAGGGCTCTGCCGGTGGGTACGTACAAAGTGTCGATCACAGCAGTTCGCAATCGACCCGGAAGCATCTCGCGCCCGCCGCTGGGCGATAACAGGGTACCGCCGGATCCCGCTAATGAAGAGCAATACCTGCCCGCCAAGTATAACGCCAAGACAGAACTGAAAATCACCCTGGAAACCGGCCAGAACCCGGCGATCCACGATTTCGCTCTAACCGACTGAGGAGAATACCGTGCAATTCCCGTTGACTGTAATCGTGGCTGCGTTAAGTTCTCTCTCGGCCATCTCCGCTTTGGGCGGGGAAGTTCTCTACAACGGCATCGAGTTGCCCTCGACCTGGCCGCCACAAATCAAGGAGTTCCGACCGGCCGATCAAACCGACCCGGCCGTGCCGCCCTATCTTAAGAATCCACCGGCGCTGATCCCCATCGACGTGGGGCGGCAGTTGTTCGTCGACGACTTCCTTATCGAATCGACCACTCTCAAACGTTCCTTCCACAAGCTGAAACCCTACGAGGGCAATCCGATTCTCAAGCCCGATAAGCCTTGGGAAGCGAAAGGGCAATGGAAGGAATTTCACGGTCCCTATGCCATGCCGTTCAGCGACGGCGTGTGGTACGACCCGCAAGCCAAATGCTTCAAGATGTGGTATATGGGCGGCTTGTTGTACTGTACCTGCTACGCCACCAGCCCGGACGGCCTGAAATGGGAGAAGCCGAAACTGGACGTCGTTCCCGGCACGAACATAGTGCATACGGGCAACCGCGACTCCAGTACGGTTTGGCTCGATCCGGACGAACCGGATCCTCAGCGACGTTACAAAATGTTCCGCTTCGAGAAGACGCCAAAATGGGGACTAGCGCTGCACTTTTCCGCCGACGGCATCCATTGGAGCAAGGAGGTCCGCCGCGCGGGGCATGCGTACGACCGCACCACCGCCTTCTACAACCCGTTCCGCAAAGTGTGGTGCTTCAGCATTAAAGGGATGTTTCCGAAAAATCAAGCTCCCGGAGCCTTCCAAATCCGCCGCTACTGGGAGATGCCCGACTTGTTGAACTCGTCCATGTGGTCGGGTGAAACCGGTGCCTTGTTATGGGTAAACACCGACCGCCTCGATCCGCGACTCGAGGGCTTCGAAGGCCGCAGGGCTTGTATCTATGATCTGGACTGCGTGGCATATGAAAGTCTCATGTTGGGACTGTTCGCGCTCCACCAGCGTTATGCCGACCGCGAGGCCGGCCAGCCAAAAAAGAACGAAATTTTCCTGGGATTCAGCCGCGACGGATTTCATTGGCACCGTCCCCTGCGCGAGCCCTTCGTAGGGGTTTCAAAAAACCGAGGCGACTGGAATTGGGGAAACGTGCAACCGGTCGGCGGGTGTTGCTTGATCGTCGGCGACAAACTTTACTTCTACTACAGCGGCCGAGCCGGAAGCAGCCGCCTGCCGAAGCAACAGAGTTTCTGGGATGCGGACGGCAGCACGGGCGTGGGATTCTTGCGTCGCGATGGATTCGCTTCCATGGACGCGGAAAAAAACAAAGGCACCTTGACCACGCGCCCGCTGACATTCCGAGGCAAATATTTGTTCGTCAACAGCAACACACGGGGTAGTTTGTGCGTGGAAGTATTGGATCGGAAGGGCGCCGTCGTGAAGGGTTTTGATCGAAACGATTGTCTTCCCTTGCATGGAGACGGTACTCGGCAACAGGTTCGATGGCGCAACTCGCAAGATCTGTCCGCTCTTGCCGGAACGCCGGTTCGTTTGCGTTTCGTGCTCAACGATGGCGAACTGTATAGTTTCTGGGTTTCGCCCGACGCGAGCGGTGCCAGCTATGGCTATGTCGCTGCCGGCGGACCGGGATTCAGCGGTTCGCGCGATACGGGCGGAAAGTCAAAATAGCGCGTGGCACATTTCGGCATCCTGTGTTGTACTTGGACTTTTGCAAAATTGCGAGTCAAGGGCACATATAAAAGAAAGCTTTGCGAAGCGAAGGTTTCTTTTACAATGTCTTGACTGACACTAATTCATAGACAGATAACAAGTTAACATCTCTGCGGCGTTTAGATATAATTTGCCGGCTGCGCCGCCAATTTATATCTAAGTGCCCTTGACTCGC
>JAFGTN010000437.1 GCA_016934075.1 Pirellulales bacterium | reverse complement strand
GCCTTGGCGTGGTTGCCGCGAGAGGCGTTTGGGTTCGTTTCGGACGGATCGACGGAATCCGTCACCTTCCGCGTGCTCGACACGCTCCGTAGCGGCGGCATCATCGGATTGGCCCTATTGGCCACGGTAAGCGTCGTCAAGTTGATCGTGAACGTTTTATTCCACGGGCCGGAGGACTGGGCCGATCGGGTATTACCGCTGGTGTCGATGACAGCGATCTGTATTGTCTTGACCATCGTCACCGCGCAAACGCGCGACGAGTTGGTGACGGTGGGTATCACGCTGGTTGTCGTGGCCGTGATCCACAACAGCGTCGGCTATCTGCTCGGTTACTGGTTGGCCAAGGCAGCGCGACTCGACGAGACGTCCTGCCGGACCGTGGCCTTTGAAGTGGGCATGCAGAACGGCGGCATGGCAACAGGCCTGGCGGTCAACGTGCTACACAGTCACATCGCGGCGCTGCCGCCCAACGTATTCGGAACATGGATGAACATATCCGGTTCTGTATTGGCCAAATGGTGGCACTTCCACCCACCGGGCGACGTGGAATGTGAAGAGTAAATTCAAGCAGCCGTGTTTCAACTCTTGTCCCCTATAAACTGTTGGCCCAGTGCAAACTGCTGGAGGGGTTATTTCGTGGTTCCCTGATTCGAAAGTCCTTGTGATTTCAATTCCAAATGTTGGACACAGAAAGGGATGCTATGTTAAAATGGCATTCGCAAACTTCTAACTGGACTTTTGCAAAGCTTTCTTTTACATGTGCCCTTGACTCGCAATTTTACAAAAGTCCAGTTCTAAATAGGAGAGAGAGAATATGCGGATATTCGCGCTGTTGGGCTTAACGCTAGCGATGTTCATGTCCCGGGCGTCCACGGTCGGTGCATCGACAATAGTGTACACGGATAAGACTGCCTGGGAAAACGCCTTGATCGGGCAATTTCTGACGGAGGATTTTGCCGACGATCAACTGAACACCGGAGTGAGTTTTGTTTCCAGTGAATCAGGCCATGTCAACCCTGCTCAGGAGAACTATCAAGATGTCCTGACGTCCGAGAGTCAGAATGAACCTATGACTATCTGGAGTTTCACGCCTGAGATTACCGCATACGGCGGAGATTGGACTTTAGGCGGACCTGGTGGCTCCGGAAACAGCCTACGGATTTACTTAGCCGACTCTTCACTCTACGTGGGCACCATTCTCAATAGCTATAATGGCGGATTTTGGGGATTCATCTCCGATACGCCCTTCACGTCCGTCAAATTAATAGGTGGAAGTGGCACTAATCAGCAGCACTACAGTTTAGACGACATGGTGTATTGCCCGGTTCCCGACCCTGTGCCCGGCGATGCCAGCGGCGACGGGATAGTGGATGTGTCCGACCTGGGCATTTTGGCAGCACATTACGGCGCGGGCGGTGATCTCGATTGGGAACAGGCCGACTTCACCGAAGACGGCTTTGTGGATGTCAGCGACCTAGGCATCCTGGCGGCGTGGTATGGTTACGGAACCATCGTTGCAAGCGTTCCGGAACCCAACACGATCGCCTTATTGCTTTGCGGCCTGGCAAGTTTGCTCTGCTGGAGAAGCCGTAAGTAGAAATCGGTCACAACCATCTGGGCTATCTTATGAAAGCCTTTCGGGCTAGTAGTTCTCTAAAGGGGCGCTTTGTTATCCGCTACCGGCAAGGACTTCTTGGTACCATGCGGCTACGTTTTCGGCCATTTTTGGGGCGGTGTAGCGGTGGTGGATGGCGGCTTTTGCTTGGGCGCCGTGTTGGGCGGCCGAGGTGGGATCGAGGATGATTTGCTTGAGGGTGGTTGTCAGGGATGCGGGATCGTCGGGCGCGTAGAGCAGACCTCCTTGGGTGTCTTCCGTCAATTCGGGAAAGGGGCCGTGGTTGGGAAGAACCGTGGGCACGCCGTTGGCCCAGGCTTCGAGCACGGCAAGGTGCTTGCTTTCGGCGAGTTGCGAGGGGAGGCACATTATATCGAGAGACTGGAGGAAGCGGATTTTTTCAGCGCGGTCGGGCTCGCCCTCGTATTCGAATTGTTGGGCAATACCCTTGCTTTGCAGGTCGGCGACGATACCGTCCAGATACGCCCGGTCGGCGGGGCTTAAATAACCGGCCGCCCGAAGTTTCAACGGCGGCAGATCCTCATCGGCGGCAAGCCGGGCAAAGGCTTCGGCCAGGCGGTGCAGGCCTTTTTCGGGACAGATGCGAGAGAAGAAGCCGATAGTTAGCGGTTCTTGTGACGAGACAGCGGGCGTTTCACGACGTGGCGTTTCGCCGTGACCTTGCAGGTTTAAGCCCGGGGGTATGACACGTATTTTTTCGCGGGGGACTTGCAGATATTCGGCCATGAAGTCGGCGCTGTGGCGGCTCATGGCCATGAGGGAATGCAAATCCTTGCACCGTTTGCGCAACTCGTCTCGCACCATGGTGTAGTGTGGTTCGGCCAGTTTTTCGATGAAGGCGTCTTCGCCGTTGAGTGAGGATACGACCGGCACGCGCAACTCACGCGACAGCAGACGGGCAGTGCCCACCAGGAGTATGTTCGACAGATGCACAATGTCGGGGCGGACATCGCGCTCGAGCCAGCGGGCCAGTTTGATCAGCTCGCGGCGCTGGCGGCCCTCTTCGCCCTGGATCATGGAGTGCGTGAGCGAGCCCAGCTTCTCGGGGCGAGTGCTGGAGCCTCGTTTGCCGAACCAGCGTAAGAGGCCGGGATGGTCGAGGAGCTGATCGAAGAACCAGGGGACTTTGCGGAAAAAGGCCGAGCGGTGCTGCAGATAGACGTTCATGCCGCCCATGACCACTCGGTCGAGACTGGTGTTTTCCTCGTCCGTGCGCAGAGGTGTATAGGCCGGCACAAGCAGTACATCCCGGCCGGCCGCGCGGAGGGCGGCGGTAAGGCTGTTGCCGTGCAGACAACTCCCGCAATACATGCCACCGGCTCCGGCTACTATTTGTATGATTTTCATGTTCGAATTATACGCGGGAGGTGGTGGATAATTCAACTCTTGGCGTTAACATTTCACACAGCGATTGCATGAGCAGTGAGGCGCTAGCCTCCGGCTTTTGTGGTGAAATGGTTAAACGATATGGCCGGTGGCTAGCGTCATTCCGCTCACACTGGCTGGCAAGCAGCCAGTGGCACACGTCGCACTGCTGGGCAAGCAGCCAGTGGCATCCCAAAACGGTCACATGTCATTGATTCTATTTTGAAAAAGAATATAATAAATAACATCATCGAAGTCTTGATTTGGAGAACCACGATATAATGCCTTCGCAAAGAGAGTCCAGGACGGCGTTTACGCTTGTCGAGTTGCTGGTGGTTATCGCTATAATCGGCATCTTGATCGCGCTACTGCTGCCGGCAGTGCAGGCCGCGCGGGAAGCGGCCAGGCGTCTGCAGTGTACCAACCATCTCAAACAGCTTTCCCTGTCGTTGCTGATGCACGAGGAAGTTTACGGAGTGTTTCCGTCGGGCGGTTGGGGTGCGTCGTGGGCGCCGGACGTGGATAGCGGGACGGGCATCGAGCAGCCGGGCGGTTGGGGATATGTGATTCTGCCGTTCATCGAACAGGAGAGCCTTTATAGCCTGGGCGCGGGCGGCAGCACCGCCGAGAAAATGGCCGCCAACAAAACCCGCATCACCAGCCCGCTGGATTTCTGGAACTGCCCTTCCCGACGTGCGGCCAAGAATTATCCCACAACCTCCAACGCCTGGTTCTATCAGAATCCCATCGGCAGCGACACTTTGACCGAATCGATTCGCAACGACTACGCCACAAATGGCGGCGGCCAGGTTCTGACTTTCGGGATCGGTCCCAAATCGCGGGCTGAAGTGGAAAACGGACTCTATTCTTTTCCGTCGCCGAGCAAGAACACGGGAATTATTTCGGTCCGCAGTCAGATCAGTATCCGTGATGTTACCGACGGTACGTCCAGCACATTTCTGGTCGGTGAAAAATATGTCAACCCCGACAGATACTTTACCGGTGAATCTTACGGCGATAATCAAAACCCGTACATGGGCGACGACCGCGACAGCGTTCGCTGGACACATTTGCCTCCCCTGCGAGACACGCCCGGCGTGAATGCCAGTTATCAATTCGGCAGCGCGCATGCGGGTGTTTTGAACATGGCACTGTGCGACGGCTCGGTGCGTAGCGTCTCGTACGATATCGAAGCCGATGTATTCTACAATCTGGGGCATAGTAGCGACGGTGAAGTTGTCGAAATCGACCGGCAGTGAGGCCGGTAATCTCCGCGGTGCAAATCATCACACGCGCCTTGTCCTACCTGAAATGCACATGAAAAAGACAATGATGCGACATCCAAGAAATAGCTTGTGGTGCAGGCTTCCAGCCTGCCCCGTGCAGCCAAGATGGCCGCACCACAAATCGGCAAGTTGTTCGTCACTCGCACCAAAAGCGACTGCCGTCATGCTGGGAGTTTACATACTATCGGCATTGATGGTCTCGCCCGCCGTATCGGCAGAAAACGATTCGATTTTGATTCCCAAGGTATCCGGTCCCTGGTGGCAGATAGCCGGCAATCCTGATCTGGGGAAATACAATGATCCCAGGCAGATAGTTTTGGACTTCGGCATCTGGCCGGCCAAAGACGGCACCTGGCAGATGTGGGCGTGTATCTACCATGCGAAATGCGGGGGGAAACTTCGTTTGCTTTGGTGATAAATATTACTGCTACTACTGTGCCGATCCCAAAGAGCGTAGCGCGATTTACTGCCGTGTGTCCGAAGATTTGAGACTCTGGGGGCCGTCTAAGATCGTGAATTCCGGCGGCAGCCTTGGATCCGGCCGTTGTATGGCCCAGTGCCCTTTTGTGATTTGGTTGGAGGAGTCCCAGCGATACTATCTTTTCCGCTCGTCCAACGACGAGCGCACGGGCGTCTATGCATCTAAAGACCCCATGGATTTCGGTGTCGGCGATGACAGTTGCCTGGTTTGTGTCTTGCGGCACAAGGCGCCGGAGATCATTGTCCACCAGGATAAGTACTACATCGCCGCTTTAAGGAAAAAGCGAGATGGCATAGACATGGCTCGACTCACCTGGGGAAAACCCTAAGTCGGACGAGTACGTCGACAGGAAGGAAAGCATATGGTTTGGAGTGTGAGGTATGAGGTGTGGGGTCTAAAGCCTGAAGCCCCCAATCACTTGATAGAAATTACGAAAAACGGAAAGAATCATGCACATCACACGGCTCACAACAATCGCAAGCAGGCAACATTACCTTCTGCTGTTTGTCTGCATTGCTTTTTTGATCGTGGTATCGACTGCCGTTGCGGAAGATAAGGACAACCTTCGAAAAGACACCGGGCCGACGCTGGTGCCCGTGGTCGAGTTGCCTTGGAAACAGGTTGCGCACAATCCCGAGTTGCCGGAAATCGGATCGAAGGCCGGGGCGATAGTCGACCACTGTTTCTTTCAGGCGGCCGACGGGCACTGGGAACTGTGGACGCAGATCCGCGGCACGGCCAAGGGGCGTCTTTTCTATCGCTGGGAAGGCGGCAGGCAGTTCGACCGGCCCGGC
>JAFGTN010000436.1 GCA_016934075.1 Pirellulales bacterium | reverse complement strand
CCGGATGTTGCGCCGTAGTTGCCCGCCAAGATGCCCAGGTCGCTGACATCCACGCTGCCATCTCCGTTGAAATCGCCAGGTATGTTCAAACCGTAAAACTGGTCGGGAATGAGCGCACCGCGGGTAATGCGGACGAAATCCATGTCGCCCTCGAATTCTCTGATTGCGTAGCCCTGACCGGTGGTGCCGAAAAATAGTGATTCACTTGCTCCAGGCCCAATAAGATTACCCCAACTCAAGCCGCCGGTCCAAGCCGAAACATCCACATAATCTTCTTCCACGCCGTCGATGTACAAGCGCACCATCTCGTTGATGCCATCGTACACACCTGCGATATGATGCCACTCGTCATCGTTGACGTCCGTGGTGCTCCAGGTCTTGGCTCGCGTGTCTATTCCACCGAATTCGGAATCTTCCTTGAGGCCGAAACCGGGAGTAAACATCACCTTGCCTGGCTGGTCATCGTCGATCCAAAGATTCCCCAAGCCTGAAACCAGGGGAGCGGCGCCTTCGGTGTCGCTGCCGCTAGGTCCACCGGTTTCTTGGGTGGTGCGAATCATGGTTTCGATGGTGAAGGATTGGCCGTGATGGAACCGGAAATCGGCGCCTCCGGTCACTTCCACTCGATCATTGTTACCCTCGAGGAGATCGCCACCCGTTCCTCGCTCGAACTGAAGAGCCGGACCGTCTAAAAGGCCTGGTTTACCTTCAACGTAGGGCACGTCGTCACCCGGATCAGTCATGATCGTGCCGTTGTGCACGTTGCTGCTTCCACTGGTGTCCAGAACGGGGTCGCCGTTGTTTCCGAACTGGCCCACGGCCTTCTCGTTGAAGGTCCATAACCCGACAACTCCTTCTGCAACTTCCGGCAAGTTGAAATCGGCGGGCCGCAAAGCGCCGCGAGTGATGCGGACAAAATCCATATCGCCTTCGAACTCTCTGATCGCGTAACCCTGACCGGTGCTGCCGAAAACTAGTGATTCACTTTCGCCCGGTCCCACGGTTCCGCTCCAGCTCGTGCCGCCGGTCCAGGCCGAAACGTCCACGCTGTCTTCCTCTATCCCGTCGATGAACAATCGTACCGATTCGCTGGTCCCATCGTACACGCCCGCGATATGGTGCCACTCGTCATCGTTGACAGCCGTATTGCTCCACGTCTTGCCGCGGGTATCGACATCGCCGAATTCGGTATCGTTCTTGGCGCCGAAACCGGGAGCGAACATCATCTTGCCGGGCTTGTCGTCGTCGATCCAGAAGCTCCCCAAACCTCCGACTAGAGGAGCAGTACCCTCGGTATCGCTGCCGCTTGGTCCGCCGGTGACTTGTGAGGTGCGGATCATGGTTTCGATGGTAAAAGACTGGTTGTGATCGAACTGGAAGTCGGCGCCTCCAGGCACTTCCACTCGATCATTGTTGCCCTCTAGGAGATCGCCACCCGTTCCTCGTTCGAACTGAAGCGCCGGACCGTCCGCGAGGTCCGGTTTACCATCAACGTAGGGCACGTCGTCTCCCGGATCTGTCATAATCGTGCCGTTGTGCACGTTGCTGCTTCCGCTGCTGTCCAGAACGGTGTCTCCGTTGTTACCGACTTGCCCCACGGCCTTCTCGTTAAAGGTCCATAGTCCGACTACCTCCGGTGGTGGTTCCGGTATGAGGAAGTCGCCGGGCGCCAAAGCGCCGCGTGTGACGCGGACGAAATCCATATCGCCTTCGAACTCTCTGGTCGCGTAGCCCTGACCGGAACTGCCAAAAAGAAGCGTACCACCTGCGCCGGGCCCTACGATTCCGCTCCAACTTGTGCCGCCTGTCCAAGCCGAGACATCCACGCTGCCTTCTTCCGTCCCGTCGATGTACAATTGCACCAATTCGCTGGTCCCGTCGTAAACGCCCGCGATATGATGCCATTGGTCATCGTTGACGTCCGTAGTGCTCCATGTCTTTGCTCGCGTGTCGACCCCGCCGAATTCGCTATCGATCTTGGCGCCGAAGCCGGGAGCGAACATCATCTTGCCGGGCTGGTCATCGTCGATCCAGAAGCTTCCCAAGCCCCCGACCAGCGGCGCGGTACCCTCGGTGTCGCTGCCTACCGGTCCGCCCGTAACTTGAGTGGTGCGGATCATGGTTTCGATGGTAAAGGACTGGGTATGATCGAACTGAAAGTCAATATGCCCGGGAACTTCCACTCGATCATTGTTGCCTTCTGTGAGACCGCCACCTGTTCCTCGCTCGAACTGCAGTGCTACTGCGTTCTGGAAATCCGGCTGGCCGGCGACGTAAGGCACGTCATCGCCCACGTCGGTCCTGATCGTACCGTTGTGTACGTTGCTGCTTACGCTGGTGTCCAAGACGGGGTCTCCGTCGTTGCCGACCTGGCCCACGGCTTTTTCGTTAAATGTCCATAATCCGACCACCTCGTTGTCCTGTGGAATAGGAGCCGCGGGAACATACGGATCTATGGCCGCGGTGACCAGACCGCCGAGGAAAGTACTGCCGGTACTCGAAAAATGGACGTTATTTGGATAGTCGTTATAGAGGAGTTCTGGGTGGCTGTGCGTGGCAACGGCCGTGTAGAGATCGGTGATGGGTATCCCCCGACTGTTCATAATCGTTGCCGCGGCCGCGTTGTAGGCGATAACATCGTCGTTACTGCGTCCCTCGGTTCCCTGCGGAACCGAAATTCCGTACGGCACAGGTGTGGTGCTGGCCCAAAGCAAAACGGGGTTTTCGCCATGCGAGTTAACGATGCTCTCAAAGCGATCAATAATGTTGCCGACACCGTCGAGATTATTGGTGTAATCGGCGATGGGCACATGGTACGCGCCGCTTTCAAACTCCAGGTCGTGCAATCCCCAATTGAAATGGATCACATCCCAATCGGTGTAGTTGTTGAGCACATTGGGCCATTCGTCCAGGGCGTATGACGTACGCCTGGTGATGTTGCACTGAAATACGTTTGCCCGTTGTGATAAATTATTACGGACATCATATAAATATCCCTGCGCGCCTCCGGAAATCGAATCACCGATTATGAGCACGTTGGGCAAATCGGGATCAACGGAACTTGGCGCATACGGTCCCCACCAATCCTCTTGAGCATATGTGCTTACGGTTGATACGAGAACCAATCCTGCGAATATAAGGATGATCAATGTTTTATTTAATTTCATTAGAGCTCTCCTTGTTGACAAGAAGTTGATAGTAGTTACCCCAATAAAACTTGTGCAGGATTGAAAATTCACCGATTACCCCCTCAGCCGGGTAGCACCGGTTCTTGAACCGGTGTCACGTAGCGACCGGAGCTTCTCCCGGTGGCCCCAGCTATTTCATTTAACAGGAGACGCCGCCGACGTAAACGCAACAGCGAGCGTACTTGGGGACTGTCCCGATTTTCCCATAGGGGAAATAGGACTGTTCCCTTTTCAAATCAATTATTCTATCCGCGTCTGCGAATGACCATCCCCAATCCCCCCATGACCAGCAGCAACATTAACGTGCTTGGTTCGGGGACTGGATTGTAGAAGTCTTCCGGCGCCAGCGCCTCGTTGCTTATGCGTACAAAGTCAATCTGACCATCGAGTTCTCGTATGGCTAAGTCTTGGCCGGTTGAACCGAAGTAGAGTGCATCGGTCCCCAGCGTGCTGGTATAATATGGACTAGCGCTCGCCCAGGCCGACCAGTCCGCAGTGCCCTCCAGATCCCCATCCACGTAGATTCGAGATACCTGAGCGGTGCCGTCAAACACGCCCGCCACGTGGTGCCACTCGCCATCGTTTACATATGTGGTGCTCCAGACCTTCGCTCGCGTGTCAATTTCAGGGCCGCTATATGTGTCTTTTTTGAGGCCGAAGCCGCTGGCAAACACGACTTTGCCTTCGGTGTCGTCATCCAGCCAGAAAGTACCCAGGCCGCCTACCAGCGGACCCGTTCCAGTCGAACTGCCAACAACCTGATCGCTTTTGACCATTACCTCGATGGTATAGCTGTCGCTCTTGGTGTAATTAAAATCAGTATGAGCGGGAACCTCGACGCAGTCTTTAATACCCGGATTAGGATATGCTCCCGAGCCTTGTTCGAACTCCAGGGCTGCACCGTCGAGGATTGAGGGACTACCTGCTACGTAGGGTACGTCGTCTCCCACGTTAGTCACGATTGTACCGTTGTGCGTGTTGGCACTCCCGCTAGTGTCCAGTACAGTGTCTCCGTTGTTGCCTACCTGACCCACAGCCTTTTCGTTGAAAGTCCACAAACCGATCGTTTCGGCTCCAGCGACCGAAGCAAATAATCCAACCATGACCATCGTAGTTAACGCCCATGCAATTCTCTTGTCGCTAATCATAATTCTGTTCTCCCAAAAAAGTCGTAACCGCCGGAAGTCTCAGAAACATTCCTGATGTAATTGCCTTCGGTGGGATACGGATGTTTGTTAAACTTATAAATGCCGCTCTTCTCCGTCTCCAAATACCACCACTTTTCATTGCGGTGCAATGAGTGTCAGTGGCATAACGACTCTCTGTTCGTGTGGCTCCAAGCTTTCTCCGCGAGATACTCGGGCCAGCATTTGTCCTAGCAAGCCAGCCCGTTCCGCCTTGCTCGCCTTGATGCGGGTGTACCAGTAAGGTCGTGGCTTCTCCCAATCATCGATAGTTGCCGCTGCCCCTGCGACCTCAATCTGTTCTGTCGCTTTTGCCCCCAAGCTGGCAATCGCCTCCGTAACCAGGTCCGCTGCAAACAGGTTCAAGCAGATTACCCCGGTGGGACGTGCGTCACGTGCGAGCAACTCCCCGATGGTTGCGGTGAAACCTCGAAGATCGTGAGGAATACAACGAATGACCAGACTGTTATGCGGCAAATTGGCCTTGGTAATTTCCTCGCTGATGCCATCGTAAAAGGCGTTGTCTCCAGGCCGCATCTCCATGGCGTTGACCAAAAGCAAGTTCCGATGCCCCCGATCCAACAAATGTCGTGCAAGCAAATGGCCCGCTCGTTCCGGGTCGTTGTCTAAAGAGGGTAGTACCGGATCTCCAGGATGAAGCGTTCCCGATACGACTGTCGGCATACCCGATTCGGCCAATGCAAGATAAACATCTCGGCGGCAACTCATTGCCAAGAATCCAACAGTCTCACCTCGGGACTTTGCAGATGCTATCAGCTCTCGAGTGTATCCACCGGGATCAACCACCGGAACGAAACTGAACTGCACATTTGTCCCGGGCAGCGCATTGCGTATCCCCGAAATGATCTCCCCATAGGCCTTATAGCCCATCTCTTCCCATTCCACACGCATTAATACGTAAGCCGTGCTCATCCGTGACCGTGGCTTGGCGCCAAAATCTTCCGAAATAAAGGTTCCCGCACGACCTTGCCGTTCAACAACGCGTTGTTCTACCAAAAGACGCATGGCCCGGTGGGCCATAGTGGTACTCACGCCGAGCATGCGGCCGGCTTCGGCATCCGTCAAATAGCGGTCGCGTACAGCCAACTCGCGATGTCGGATGTCTTGCTTAAGGCGTTCGGCCAGTTCTCGCGGCCCGATTTTTTTTCTGTAATCAGTGGACATGTGAATTAATTTAAACTAAAATCGCCATTTGTCAATAGTTATAATTCATAATCCGGCTGATTTAGTTCAATTGATTCAACACCTGCTGAATGAGCGGGGGTGACCAATAACCCTTTAGATGTATCGTGGGCTTATAAAGAGAAATGCAAATGGAACGTCCAATACTCGTCTGTGCGGCACCGGTAGATGGCTACCCGGCAGCAAAAGAACATTTCGAAGCAACATTCCGAGTCCACTACATCGAGCCAACCGTGCCGATGCTCAAAGAATACTTGCCCCAAGCGGACGCCTATCTGGCAACGCTGACTGTGCCATTAACACGAGAACTGATCGATGCCGCGCCGCGGCTAAAGGTTATTGCGACGTCGAGTACGGGCCTGGACCACCTCGATATCGAGGCTGCTGCCAAGCGAGGTATCGCCGTTTTGTCCCTGAAAGAGGATCGCAAGTTTCTCGACGGCATCACCGCAACCGCCGAATTGGCGTGGGCTTTGATGCTCACAAGCGCACGAAGTTTACCGAGAGCTTTTTCGGATGTCTGCCAAGGCAATTGGCAGCGAGACCAGTTCGTTGGCCACCAACTTGCCCGTAAGACGCTTGGAATTCTTGGCTGTGGACGTCTGGGAACAATAATGGCCGACTACGGCCGGGCTTTTCGAATGGAGGTTATCGGCTGCGACAAGGAACCGATCAGCCTTGAGAACGTCGAGATGGTATCATTCGACGAGTTGCTGCGTCGTAGTGACGTGCTTAGCATCCACGTGCATCTCACGGAAGAAAACCGCGGATTGATCGACCGCCATGCGTTTTCCCGCATGAAACCGGGTTCTATCCTCATTAACACAAGTCGGGGAGCCATAATCGACGAAGAAGCGTTTCTCGATGCATTACACAACGGCCCGCTTCAAGCGGCGGGAGTGGACGTCGTGACCGGCGAGTGGCGCGACAACATGCTAGAGCAACCCTTGATCCAATACGCTCGCTCACACGACAATCTGATCATTACGCCCCACATGGGAGGTGTAACGCACGAATCATTCGAAGCCGCTTTCCTCTATATTGCCAAAAAATTGGTTCATTATTATCAACAAGGCTATTCGTCAAACGAAGCCGCATCCACCGAGAAGGAGAATAATCACTATGTCCATGGAAACAATGGCTCAGAGATATCGAATCGTCCATCAACAAGGCTTTCTTCCCATCTGCGTCGATGATCGGTTTGACGCAATGGTACTGGCCGAGGCAGCAGTACAGGCCGGGGCAAAAGCAATCGAAATAACTTGCCAACGGGCGAGAATTCGCGAAGAGCTCTTCCAGATCCGCAGGCAACTGCCCGAGTTGCTGGTGATGGTCGGAAGCGCTGTCGATGAGGGCCCTATGTTGGATTTCCTCAAACGTCGCCGGCCTTCGATGCCTTCCATCGACGAGTTAATCGACCTGGGCGCCCATGGATTTGTTAGCGCGATGCCTATCTCCCTGGAGACAATAGCAAGGGTAACGCAAACCCACCTCTTTATACCTGGTGTGGAAACTCCCACTGAGGTCGTCCGTGCGGTTGAAGCCGGCGCGCATTTTGCCAAATTCTACAATGTCATTCACCTGGGCGAGCACCTTCGAGTGGATCTGCTAATGGGCCCCGCTTTACACCGTTTGCTACCGCTTATGATAACGGGGGGAGTCACTCGCGAAAAAATAGATTCCTATG
>JAFGTN010000435.1 GCA_016934075.1 Pirellulales bacterium | reverse complement strand
GCTGACTGCTTCGGGCGAGGCGGCGGCGAGTAAGTTCATGGCTTGACTCCTTGCGCGGGTGGGCTTTTATCACTGAGTCGCTATTAATCTAAAAACTCGGTCGGCCCGAAATAGTACGAGCCGACCGGATTATATCTTCTGTAGGCCGGATTGTAACCCAGCGAATGCGGTTTTTAACAGACAGAATTAAAACCAGATGAAGCTGGTTAGCCCGGTCGCCTGCGACCGGCTATAAGAACGTCTGATATTATTAGTCTTTCCAATCCCGTCGCGGGCGACGGGGCTAACACATTGTCGGTCATTCGAACATATTGTCGGATCAATCGAATTTGCCGAGCGAACGGATGTATTTGGCCGATCTGGCGATCTCGTCCTTAATCTCCTCTGGCGTGCGCTTGACGCCTTCGGTACCTTCGATTTCCAGTGTGATGGGACCGCGGTAGCCGTGGTCCACCAGCACCTTCAAAACACCGGGAATGTCGACCTTGCCCTCACCCAAGGCCGGAAAACACCAGCTTTTCAGCTTGAGGTCGTGATCCTTGAACTCGAAGGTGCCCACATAATCGATACACTTTTTCAGTTCCGTTACCGCGTCGGTGCCTTCGTTGTAATACGTGATATTGGCGCAATCGAAGTTGACGCGGATGTTGGGGTGATCGATGGCCTTCATCGTCTGAACATGCACGTCGCCGTTGGTGCCCATGTCGGGATGCGTTTCCAAACCGATAATCACGTTGTGCTTTTTAGCGATGTCGCCGACCTTCTTCAGATGCTTGATGGCGACTTCCTTCGAAGCCGTCTTGTGCTTGGGCGAGATGAACATATATCGTACACCCATCTTCTCGCAGGTGGCCAATTGCGTGGCCATGTCGTCGAGACACTTGGGGGTCGAAAAATCGGTGTCGCCGCGGAATACGGCCACTTTCAGGCCATGTTTGGCCAGCTTGCTTTTAACTTCATCGATCTTGTCCGGCTCGATGATGTTCATAAAGACATACTTGAAACCGCAAGAAGCGGCATGTGCAAGCGCGTCGGGCTTAGCCTGATAGTAGCTGGCCAGGCGAATGGCCAACATGTTGCCGGGACCTCCCGAGGTCGAACAGCACTTATCGGCCGCAACGGCATCGGTCGTGCCAACAAACAAGACCGCCGCCATGACGGCAACGGCTAGCAGAGTTACGCATAATAAACGAGTTTTCATCGGCTAAGTTCTCCTCGATGTAAGACGTTAATAAGTATATGTTTACTACTATCGGGAGGGCGAAGCTCCCGCTGAGCCGGTTGTGGCACACGGCTTAGCAGGAGCTTCGCTCTCCCAGCCTGGGCGAAGCACTGGCCGGCAAGCAGCCACTGCCACCCTTTCTCAAGTGAATATCGGTTCAACCCTAGCCAAGCTTATCCATATTGGCCCAGACCTTTTCGAAGGCCTTGACATACTGTTCGGCCAACTCCGGTTGATCGGATCGGAACAGCGGAAGATCGATGGTGGTCTGATTGGCGCGGTCGCAGCCGGGCAACTTGCCCGGGGCGGCCGGCTGGTGATGCCACCACTTGGCCTCTTGGAAGTAGGGATAGGTGTGCAACAGTTTCCACCCGAATATGCTTGCGGAGACGCCTTCGGCGGCGAGCGCTTTGATGATCGCTTTCCGCTCGGCGCCGGCCTTTTTCTTGTCGAGAATCAGCATGTTCGAGTTGTAGTAAACACGTTGCGTATCCTTACGGCAAGTCGGCTCATCCAAGCCGGGCAACTGCGTGATTTTGTCGTTGATGGCGCGGACCATCTTGTTGATGACGGCGTTCTGCTCGTCGAGCGCCGCCAGACGATGACGGGCCATGATGGCCGAAGCCGGATGCATGCGCAGCTTCGAACCGAAGGCCGTTTTGTCGTACTTGCGATAGGGGCTGTCCTTGGGGAATTTGCCGGGAAGGCCGTAGAATCCGAAGGTCGTGGCACGTTCGTAGTCCAGGCGATTCTTGAAGTTGGCAATGCCGCCTTCGATCGAGGGCAAGGGCTTGCTGCCTTGCAGGCTAAATCCGGCCATGCGACCCCAGTTGCCGATATTGACGCCCTTCATGACTGAACCATGGGCGTGCGAGGCATCTTCGACGACCTCGAGCCCCTTCTCTTTCGCGAAGTCGCAAACGTGGTCCATCTCGCAGGGTAGTCCCCACCAATGGACCGGAAGAATGGCCCGCGTTTTCGAGGTCAGCTTGCGTTTGCAGTCCTCGACGTCGATGTTGAGCGTCATGGGATCGATATCGACAAATTTCGGCACGATGCCCACCAGTCGGGCCGGAGAGAGCGGGAACCATGTGCTGTAGCTGGGCACGAGGATCTCGCTGCCCACCGGCAAGTCAAGGGCGAACATGCAGGCGCCCAGGGCCGAAGTGCCGTTGCAGTGGGCCTTGGCATAGGCGCACTTGAAATGATCCTTCCAGGCCTTTTCGAACACGTCGATGGGCGCGTAGGAGGGGCTCATGATCAGTTTCGCGACTTCGTCGCATTCCGCTTTTCCGAATCGCGGCCAGCGGGTGTCGCCGCGGATGGTAACGGACTTGGGTCCGCCGTTTATGGCCAGGGTTTCCTTTTTGGCGGCGGCTCGCGCCTTCGACGTACCGGCCACATACAGGCTAGCGGCGGCCGCACCGGTCGTCTTCATGAATTTGCGGCGATTGTTTTTTGTGGTCATTATCTCTTTCCTATTTGAAGTTTTTGCGAACGAAAGTGATTTGTAAGCCAAAAGACGCATAAATCCCTTAGCTGAGTTTGTCGCGGTGCGCCCAAACCTTTTCGAAGGCATTCACGTACTCATCGCACAATTCGGGCTGGTCGGAAGTGAAGTACGGCAAGGGCAAGGCCCACTGGTTGGCCTTTTCCGAGCCGGGAAGTTCCGGAATGACGGGCTTGTGGTGCCACCACCTGGCCTCGGAATAGATCGGGCACTTATGCTGCAGGCGATAGGAGAAATTGCTGGTGGAAACGCCTTCCGCTTGCAAGGCCTTTACGGCCGTCTCGCGGTTGATGCCGGCTTTCTTCTCATCGATGAAAAGCATGTTCCATGAATAGTGCAAGCGTTTCATGTCCGGCCGGTTGTAGGTCTGTTCCAACAAGCCCGGCAGTTGCAAGAGGCGATCGTTGAGCTTGCGAACCTGCCTGGCTCCGGCTTCGTTGCGGGCTTCCAGCTTGGGTAACTGGCTGCGCAGCAACGCGGCCGCCAGGGGATGCATGCGAAGCTTGGTGGCCAGGCCCGAACCGTTGTATTTTTTGTACTTCCCTTCACACTTGCTGTAGTGGCCGAAAGCGGTAGCGCAATCGTAGTCGTCTTTTTCCTTATAAACGCCCATGCCGCCCTCGATGCCCGGCAACGGCTTCGATTGCTGGAAGCTGAAGACACCCATGCGGCCCCAGGAGCCCATGTAGCGGTCCTTGAGCTTGGCGCCGTGCGCGTGGCACGAGTCTTCTAAAACGATAAGGCCCTTTTCCTCGGCCCAATCACAGATCTTGTCCATCTCGCAGGGCAAACCGATCCAGTGAACGGGCAAGACGGCCTTGGTGTTCTTCGTCAAACGTTTTTTGGCGTCTTCCAAATCGAAGTTCAGCGTTTGTGGATTGATGTCCACAAAAACCGGCACCAGGCCGAACAGACGCATTGGGGTGATGGTGGCAAAAAATGTGTAGCTGGGCACCATGATTTCGCTGCCGGGTGGCAGATTCAAGGCGAAGAACATCGAAGTCAAAGCACCCGTGCCGTTGCAGTGACTTTTGCAATAGTCGACCCCGAAATGCTTTCGCCAATCGCTTTCCAAGCCCGCCAGGGGAGCATAGCTGGGACTGGTAACGAGTTTTGTAACGGCCTCGATTTCATCTTTGCCGTACAGGGGCCACTTGGAGGCTCCGCGGCCGCTGGTAACAGCTTTCTTGCCGCCGTTGAGCGCAAGTGTCTCGGTCTTGGCGGCTTTAGCGGCGGAAGTCGACATCCAGGAAAGGCCGGCCGCTGCCACGCCGGACGTTTTCAAAAACGAACGCCGCGTCGTGTTGTTTTGCTTACTGCTACGATTTTGCATAGGTGTGTTCCTGATGGATTTGAAAAAAGGAGTCGTTGAAGGTGGGACATTCTTGTTCGGCAAGCAAAAAAGCTCGCCCAGCCGCCGGCGACCGTAGTGATATGACGCAATGCGGCTGCAATCTGCCTCAGTCTTCAGAATGATCTTCCCGCCGTGGAAGTCAATGGTCAAATCCGTCACAAGAATTAGCATTTTCCCGCAAACGGCAAAACCTCACCCGGCAAAAGATGTTCGCGTCACTCACCGACAAGTCATAACTTAATCCACCAGTGCCTGTATTTAACGGCGAGCGAAGCCTGCCTCGACTCGTCGTGGAACGTCTTCTCGATTGTCGCAAAAGCTTGTCTGAAAAAGGCTTAGGTGACTAATTGCCGCATTGCATGAGGGCCTGCTACTGCTCTTGCGGACGATGCTTTTTGCGATATTGGCCCGGTGTCTCGCCCGTCTTGGCTTTGAAGAAATGGCACATATTCTCGACGTGTTTGAAGCCGGACAATCTTGCAATTTTTGACAACGGGTAGTCGGTTTCGGTCAAGAATTGCTTGACGTGCCGAAGTTGCACGCGAAGGATTTCGTTTTTTGGCGAACGGCCCACGTACTTGGTGAAACGCCGCTCCAGGGTACTACGAGAAAGTCGCACTTCTTTCAAGACGTTGTCCACGCTTATACCCCCACAAGCGTGTTCGCGGATATAGAACAGGGCCGCTGCCACCGCGCTGTCGGGTATCGCCGTCACGTCCGACGACTTGCGCACTATTACCCCGGCCGGTTCGATGAGAATTTTCTCTTCCGGCGCCGGCTCGCCGTCGATCATGCGTTGCAGCAGTGCCGCCGCCTCGTAGCCCATTCTCTGGGCGTCGGGATCCACGCTGGATAGCGGTGGGTTGCTCAACTCGCAGAGCACTTCATCGTTGTCGGCTCCGATAACCGCCACTTCGTCCGGCACGGCAATTCCCCATTGTACGCAGGCGTTCAGCACCTGGTGCGCGCGGAGGTCGTTGCATGCGATCAAGCCCATCGGCTTGGGCAGCGCTTTCAACCACTCGCCCAAGGCCTTTTCGTGTAAGATACCCTTGGCCTCGACGGTCGAAGCGGCCACCTGTTCGGTGGCCTTCGCACTTCGCGATGCTTTGGGCGGGCTGTAGACGTCGACCGTATGGCCCAGTTGCCCGAGATATTCGACCAGCGAGTTGCGATAATCGTCGGAATAGTGAACGCCGGGCAGGCCGCAATAGGCGAAGTGCTTAAAACCCCGTTCGAGAAAATGATCGACCGCCAGGCGCGCCGATGCCATGGTATCGTTATCGAACGAGGGTATGCCCGGCGCGTCGTGCAATCCCAGCAGATCTACGGCGGGGATATCCATCCCGGCGATTTGATCCAGAAGTTTTCGGCTCTCGATCCGCGCCAGAATTCCGTCGCCCTGCCAATTTTTCAGCCATGCCGGTCTGGCGTTTACCACGATCTGTTCTTCGTGATAAAAGGTCCATGGCCCATGAACACGGGCATAAGCGGCAATCCCGCGCAGCAAATCGCGTCGATACTGACGCGATGCCCCGATCAGTAACGCTATTCTTAATCGTCTAGCCATGGTGTTCGCCCTATTGTTCCGTGGTGCGTTCCGGACGTGCCCAGCGAGACTTTGCCCTTCTTTTAAGCGTACTACGTCGAGGACGCGCCTGGCAAGGATCTAGCGAACGATTTCGCATCCCGGCAGTGCCTTCTTCAGCTTTTCCACGCCTTTGTCGGTAACGTCGGTGAGACTGATAACCAATTTTTTCAGGCTCTTGATCTTCGCCAGCGAATCCAATCCGGCGTCGGTGATTTTGTTGCCCTCAATGTCGAGCGTCTTGAGATTATTAAGTCCCACGAGGTTTTTCAAGCCCGCGTCGGTAAGCCCCACGTCCTTGAGGTCGAGTGTTTCCAGGTTCGGGTTTTTGGCCAACTCAGCCAGCCCGGCATCGGTGATTTGTGTATGCCAGAGGTTTAGATATTTGAGCTTGGGATGGTTTTTCAGATTCGCCAAAGCCGCATCATCCACGGTCGTTTCGCTGAGATCGAGTTTCCAAAGATCGGTCGCGCCCTTGAGGTGAGCCAATCCGGTGCCCGAAAAAGCCAGGTCCCTGGCCGAGAACTGCTTGAGCTTGGTCAATTTCGTCAGATGCTTGAAACCTTCGTCGGAAACGAACGAGCGGAAGAGGCTGAGGTCTTCCAGGTTCACCAGCCCGGACAGATTCGCCAGGCCTTCGTCGGAGATCTGCGTGTCTTCCAGCGCCAAGCCCGTCAGCCCGGTGAGGTCCTTGATATTAGCCAGCCCTTCGTCGGAGATGAAGGACCGGATTTTAAGAGCGCGAAGATTCTTCAAGCCCTTCAGGTATTCCAGACCGGCATCTGAAACACCCATGCAACCGCGCAGGTCCAGCAACTTTAGCTGCGGCATCTGGCCGATGTGTTCCAGCCCGGCGTCGGTGACGTTGTTGTAAAGCAGGTGCAGGTATTGCACATTTTTAAGCTTCTTAAGATGCGCGATACCCTCGTCGGTAACGTTTGTGCTGCGTCGCAAGTTGAGGTCCTTGAGTTGTTGCATCTCGGCCAGTTTGGCTAATCCCGCGTCGGTAACCTCGGTATTGAAAAGCACTAGTTTTACCAATTTGGGAAGCCTGGTGAGTTCCGCAACACCTTTGTCGGAAATTTCGGCACCGCTTAGCTGCAGCACACTGATCGTCTGCAAGCCGGCGATGGTTTTTAGATCGGCGTCGGTAGTCCGGCACTGATCCAGATCTACTTCCGTAACGGCGCCCTTGCCGTCGCGTTTGATTCTGCCGCCCAGCTTTTCGATAGCCGCAACGGCCGCCGCGCCGGCCTTATCGTCCTTGACCTCTTTGGGGGTAGGCTTTTTCGCGTCGGATTTTTTCTCGGTGGGCTTTTTTGTCTCGTCCACTTTCGTGGCAGCCGGCGGCGCGGAGGATTTCTGCTCCTTTTTCTCGGCGGGCTTCTCTTTCTCCGCGGGTTTCTCGGCCTTCGCCGCAGGGGTTTTGTCCGTTTTTACCGCTTCCGTCTTGGCTCCGGCCGGCTTATCCGCCGATTTAGGTGGTTTGCAACTGGTGATAACTAACACGAGCAGTGAGACGACAAAAATATTGAATGCTAATCGCATGAAATACAACTCCTGAATTGACACTATATTTACGTTCGCCCCAGTCATGTAAGCCTACAGCAAGAGTTTTGCCGATGAAAGCCCTCCCAGAAATGGATTTCACGGCTGTGGCTGAACTTTGGATCATTCGTCAGTGTGCCACGCCCATTCTGGCGTGATTAGCGGATTTAGCCTTTTATTAACGCTCATTCTGGGCGTGCTAAACAAGACCATTTGCCTGATATGCCTATAGTAATTAAGGGGGGTGTAGATCTATAGAAATTTGTTCCCTAGCAGTAAGCGTCTTAACCACCAGCCGCGTATGCTATAAATGCAGTTCCACAGCCCCGTTAGAGCTTGCAAGACGGAGCATTTCTCGCTAATTTGGATTATAGGCAGATTAGCTAAACACCAGGGTTTTGAGATAATCCCTCCTTGCTTCCCGCCTTTTTCACCCCTTATTACAGAGGACCATTCACATGTCACATCGACCTACACGTCGTCAATTTATTGGAACCACAGCCGCAACCGGTATGGGTTTTTGGGTAGCAGGCGGCCTGCAAGCTAAAGAGAGCAAGTCGCCGAATGAAAGAATCCGCATGGCCAGTATCGGCGTTGGCGGAAAAGGCTCGAGTGATTCGGCCGACGCCGGCAATAACGGCGACATGGTTGCCATCTGCGACGCCGACAAAAAACGTCTTGGGCTAAAAGCTACAAAAAATTTCCCCAAGGCCAAAGCTTATACCGACTTCCGCAAGATGCTCGATGAAATGGGCAAGAGCATCGACGCCGTTACGGTAAGCACGCCCGACCACACCCACGCCCCGGCCGCCTTGATGGCTATGCGGATGGGCAAGCACTGCTTCTGCCAGAAGCCGCTGACACATTCGATTTACGAAGCCCGCCTGATGGGCAAAGTGGCCGCCGAGCAGGGCGTGGCCACGATGATGGGCAACCAGGGCACGGCCATGGACGGACTCCGCGAAGCTGCCGCCATATTGCAAAGCGGCGCCCTGGGCAAAGTCAGCGAAGTACATGTTTGGACCAATCGTCCCGTATGGCCGCAAAACGGCAAGGGACGTCCCAAGCCGGCCCAGTGCCCCGATACGCTAGATTGGCAATCCTGGTTAGGTCCGGCGAAAGAGCGGCCCTACGCTCCCGGCTATCATCCCTTCGTATGGCGCGGTTGGTGGGACTTCGGCACCGG
>JAFGTN010000434.1 GCA_016934075.1 Pirellulales bacterium | reverse complement strand
GGGAAAAAGCTCGCTCTTGAACGAAACTCTGGCGCCGGCACTGATCCGCCGACTCGGGGGTGTAGCGCAAAAACCGGGCCCACATACGAGTCTCCGCGGTGCCAGCCGCATCGATAAGGTCGTCGAAATCAACCAGACGCCCATCGGCCGTACACCCCGAAGCAATCCGGCCACCTATACGGGGCTGTTCGACGAGATCCGCAAGGTATTCGCCAACACCCGCGGTGCCAAACAGCGCGGCTACCGCGTGGGACGCTTCAGCTTCAATGTCAAGGGCGGGCGCTGCCCCGAATGCCAAGGCCAGGGTCAGAAAAAGATCGAGATGAACTTTCTGCCCGACCTTTACGTAATCTGCCCGGAATGCGATGGCAAGCGTTTCAACCACCAGACACTGCAGATCCGCTACCGCGATAAATCCATTGCCGACGTGCTCGACATGCGCGTCGACGACGCCGTAACGTTCTTCGAAAACTTCCCTGTCATTGCCCGAGGACTTTCCAGCCTGCAGGAAGTTGGTCTGGGCTACATCACACTGGGCCAATCGTCGATAACCTTAAGCGGCGGTGAAGCCCAACGCGTCAAGCTGGCCACAGAGTTGGGCCGGGTCGACACGGGTAAAACATTCTACATCCTCGACGAACCCACAACCGGTCTGCACTTCGACGACATCAAAAAACTGCTGGCCGTGCTCGGCCGCCTTGTCGATATGGGCAACACGGTCGTGGTCATCGAACATAACCTCGACGTCATTAAAACGGCCGATTGGCTGATCGACCTCGGCCCCGAAGGCGGTGAGGCCGGTGGAAACATCGTCGCCGTCGGAACTCCGGAAGATATCGCGGCGATCGAAGATAATTATACGGGCCGGTTTTTAAGAGAGGTCTTGTGACATTGCCCCGGTGATTGTCTGGCAAAGTACAAAATGTCGGGCAGAGGCTTATACTCACGTTAGTAATTGATAGCAAGATTTTGAATCTCTTACCAGCAAACTGGCTGCGACTGCTCTGTTTTGGCTCGTACTAAGTCTATTTTCGCAGACGCCCCTCCATTTCGATGGCTTGTCGCTCGCGTTGCAGTTCGGCGGCCAATTCCGACTCGGTGGGCAGGTAGAGCTTGTAGCGAGAAGCAAAAATCTGTTGGTTGTCCTCTGGTAATGTGTAGCGAACAACAGCTTCGCTCTTGTCGGCGCAAAGTACTATCCCAATGGGCGGGTTTTCGTCAGCGGCGGTGATATCACGCTGGTAGTAGTTGACGTACATTTGCATTTGCCCTAGGTCTTGATGGGTTAGCGCCCCGACTTTCAAATCAATCAGTACGAACGATCGCGTCAACCGATTGTAAAAAACCAAGTCAATCCAATAATGCTGGCCGCCAATTGTAATGCGTTGCTGGCGAGCCATGAAAGCAAATCCCTTGCCAAGTTCTAGAAGGAATTCTCGTAGCTTATCGATGAGAGCTTGTTCAAGGTCCGACTCAAGGTATCGTTCACTTTGTGGTAATCCGGTGAACTCTAAAACATAGGGATCCTTGATTAGATCGACGGGCTGTTGAATTTCGTGTCCTTTCTCGGCCAAGGACATTGTTCCTTCTTTATCTCGGCTCAATGCAAGTCGCTCGAAGAGTAGGGAATGAATTTGCCGCTCCAGTTCACGGGTGGACCAGCGAGCATTGGCTGCCTCTGTTTCGTAGAAAGCCCGAGCATTTGGTTTGTCTACCCGAAGGAGTAGGCGGTAGTGGGTCCAGGACAATTCGTGACGCAGTGCGTCACAATTTGGGTATGCCAAGTAGAATGCTCGCATTTGCTGGAGATTGGTGCGGTCGAACCCCCTTCCAAACTCGGCAGTTAAGCGACGGGATAGCTCGATCAACAGCCTCTTGCCGTACTCAGCTCGCTGCTGTCCCTGCTGTTGCTGTTCGACGATAACGCGCCCAACTTCCCAATATGCCGCCACCATTGCCGCATTGATAGCCCTAAAAACCCCCGCTCTCGCTTCTTCCAGAATCTCTCTGATCTGCTCGTAAGTCTGCTGAATACCTGATTGTACTGATGGTGTTTCGCTCATTTACTGAATGCCCGGCTTAAATCCTCACAGTTCTGCAAACTAATCACAGAGTGTAGTCCATGGTATCCAACATGTGAAGCCCATCTGGTGGAACCAAACCGCGCGGCCCTCAGCTTCACGTGCAACGGTTTGGAGTCGTTCCTGTACGAGTTTGCCGGCTAATCCGCGAACGCCTCACCTTGCTTGATATGCACGTGACTATTTTCAGCATTAGAACCACTTGACATTGAGGGGGCAGGAACCTCCCATGGTACAAACTAATGCTTTTTCCAAGAAATGGTGCAAAACCTTTCCAAGCCACCCAATCACATAAGCGATTTATCGACCACCGCTTAGTTGAACCGCATTCTGGCCGGGCGGGCAGGGGCCTCGCCGAAGTAATATAGATATACGTCTTTCGTAGACGGCGGATAAACCGAATCGCCATAGTTCCACATCATGCGGAAGTCACCCTGCCTTTGGTTGAAAACTGTTTTCACATGGTTGTGCGAAAGCTTGGATCCGGATGTAATATGCCTGGAATTCGTCCAACTATCGCCACCGTCGACCGAGCGCCATTCCTCGATCTCGCCCCCGTCTTCGTGATCCTGCACCGCGGTGGTGGGCGCGTAAACGCGAATATCGTCGCTGCCTAAAATCAGTAACGCTCCGCCGTCGTACATATGGTCGCCGGTCGTCACATCTGATATTCGCCATCTGTTTTCTTCACTCCTAGCGACCTTCCATTTGCTCTCGTAGGTATGGACATCGGCATCGATAAAAAGCATGTAGGGCTTTCCGCACGGTCCGAGTTGAATATCCTTCAGCCACACGCCTCGCTCGCCCGAATCGTGGATTTTCTCGGCCGCGGTTTCGGTTATGGGCAATTGATACTTGCTGCCGTCGCTTCTCCGCCAGGTACTTCCACCGTTGTCCGAACAGGCATAATAGACGTTATATCGGCGAGCCCAAAGCGCCTTGGTGCGAATTTCTTCCGGCGTTCCGCCGCCCATGCGCTCCCAGGCGATGTGGATCTTGCGAGGATACGTACCGCTTTCGGCCACGGTGACGGCGTATATCGAGTTGCCTTTATGCTCGATCAGCTTTACCGGCGGTTGCCAACTGACGGCCCCGTCGGTGGATTTTCTGTAATACCAATCTTGCGGATTTCCCCGATAGGAAACGAACAACTCGCCCTGCTTGAGTTGCCAGGGTTGTGGATACGTATTACGGTCCTCGATTTCGGCCATCTTCTCCCATTTGGAAATATCATAAGGGGCCGCCGATCGCACGACATGGCTGGGATGGCCGTGTGCTCCGTAAAAGACGTAGAGGTATCCTTTCTCGTCGATCAACAGCGTGGGATTGCGGTGCGCGTCGCCGTTGGGATTTGTGCCTAGAACCACCGGCCTGGCAAAAGTTTTTCCAGCGTGGTCATAGAAGCTGATCGCGGGACTGTTGCGGCTGTTGCCGAACACGAAAAAGGTCTTGTTCTCGCCGGGAGCATGGACAGCCATGGGCCGATGCCAGGCGCAGTAGGTCGCCATGGGACCGGAATAAACTGTCGGCTTGCCCGGATATACACAAGAATATTTCACGCCGCAGTAGCTTTTGTCGGGCCGCCGGCTACCGTAGCCTTCGGCAACACCGGGCGAATACCACACGCCTTGTGAAGCAGTTGTACTTTTCGACGTTTCATCCTTGTCCGTCGTCTTCTTATCGGATTTTTTCCGTTGGGCGGTAATTGCCTTGAGGATTTTCACAGCGTCCTCGTAGCGTCCTTCTCCGTATGCCGTATCCAACTCGGCTAATTGCAAGGCCAATTTCCAGCCGTCCACCGACGGGGGCGACGGATGCAAACGCCGCGATTCCCACGACGGCTTTTCCATCATCTTGCTGCTTGCGGCCGACAGCTTTTCTCTCAAGGTGTTGTATTGCCACTCGCGGATGATGTCCTCTATGTAACGTTTCTCAGTGTCACTGTCGGACGACTTCAAGGCGGCTCGTAGCGGGCTGGGAACTACGAAATCGGGATCCACAAGGCGCATGGCTCCCATCAACGCCTCGTTGGATCGAATCGCCTCGGGCAGAATCTCTTTTGTATAAAGCTCGATCAACTTATCCCAATCGGCGGGCAAATCTCGCGCGCCGGGATCGCGAACCGTGCTGGTGCGAACCGGCATGGCCGTTCCCTCGCGATATACCTCCCAACGATCGAAATACCTGTCTTTGTCTGTGTCGAAATAGCGGATCTCGCCCAACGGCTCTCGGTTGCCGAAATGTCCGATGCGAATCCATCCTTCGGTGGCTCCTTTCAAATGAATACGATGGTCGACGCTCGAGTAATACAACTCTCGGCGCGTCGACGGAGTGGGACGAAATTCACGCCGCATATTCCAGGTTTGGGTGGGCCCACCCGTGTTGTGCATCACGCGGCGGCTCCAAGTCCAAAATATGCCCTCCCAGCGGCGGTCATCGTCAGCCAGCGGTCCGAATCCCAGTTGCCTGGCGTCGTCTCGAAACTCCCGCCAACTGAAGCCCGTCTGTTCGGCCGGATAGGTTTCGGCCATCTTCCGCGTGGCGCTGTGCGGAATGCAGATGGTCGTCTTGGGCGGTCGCCGCAATGGATTCGTGCGCTTCATGTCCGGATATTGATACGGCTGACGGCCGATGAGATTGAATCCCATGTCGTAATGCAAAGGCCGCTGCTTGCTGCTCATGTTGTCGATATCGATGCCGTAGCGAACGTTCAACGCGCCCATCTTGCGCGTCTTCTCGTTTCGCGCCGCGCTACTCGTGTTGACGTTGTTGGCAACATCCGGGTTTTCATTTTTAGGGTCGTACTCCAAAGGCACCCCGCTGACACGGACTACGGCTTCCGACTGTCCGTCGCCGTCGGTATCGTGGAAGTCGAAGGGGCATTCGCTGGCCGGAAACCACTCGCCCCGCTCGGTGTCGTATCCATTGAAGTAGATCATATTGTCG
>JAFGTN010000433.1 GCA_016934075.1 Pirellulales bacterium | reverse complement strand
GGTCATTGGCCCCCAGCACGCGGCTGCTGGAGACGGTCGTCAGTCCTACGGCCGTCGCGGCCGTTTTTTTGTTGAAAGAATGTTTCTTCACTTTATCGCTCATATTCAATCTCCGTGTAGCCAATAGCTGCTAAATGGGGTCGAGTGCATTGCAGTGGCGGGTGTTGTCGGAGCCGCCTTTCAAGAGGGCGACGCTAAGGTGTTTTCAAGGAAGGTTTTATGGCAATTGGCGTGCAGGTTATCCCCAGCAGCGATTATAGCGTGAGCGCTTCCGCATCGTCAAGTTTGGGCCCCAAGGATCGAGTTTTATAAATTGGATGTGTGTCGCAGGTATAGTGCCCTCGTAGGGTTCCAAGTCTCGTGATTCGACATGAAAACGATCGAAATGCACCGGATGGGTTATGAAGATGTGATGCCTGGTAAATATCCTTGACGGAATATCTCGAATATTCTTGACAGAAAAGTAGGGTCGATTATACTGGGCTTACGGTATATAGGGCTAACATAATCCTAACAAATAGCCTGTAGTTAACTTGTCCAGGTGCATTTAGCATCACTTTATTGATTCCATTTTCCGGTCCACTTGATGAGTATTTTACCGCAGTGGCCAAGCATTGGAATTTTGAATCTTAGAGAAAGGAGGTTGGATCAGATTCAGGGCAGTATTGGCTTCGTTAATTGTATAGGCGTTTTCAATAGACGTGCACGCGAAGCGTAGCGGGGCAACAACTTAAGATGGGCACAACTTAATTTTAATAGTGGAGAACAGGAAGAGCAGCATTCACTAAAGAGCGAGCATTTTTTTAAGGAGAGTAAGAGTATGTATAAATTTGGTTTATCAATTCTTTTGATTTTGGGCTTGGCCGTCACGGCCTCGGCCATCACCGTTGATGGTGTTCTTTCATCGGGCGAATGGGACGGCTATGTTGCCACCGATCCCGATGACTCGACCACCGAGCACGTTGAAATGATCAGTTGGGGTGCAAAAGTCGAGAGTGGTTATCTGTACTGGTACTGTGAACTCGGTGGTGGTGATGGTGTTGACGAATGGGAGGATTACATAGGCTCCACTGGCGGGACATGGAAGATCTTTCCCGGTCTGTGGATCGACGTCGATGCCGACGAAGGAGGACAGCCCGGCGACACCGGTACGTGGCTAACCGACGGAGGTACCGTGAACTGCGCCGATGACGGTAAACTGGAGTGGTCCTCGAACCACCGTGGCATTGACATTAACTTGGAACTTGGACTGATAGGATCTTGGACCAATGGCCAGAACATCACTGGTGACGGTGAAGGTCCGGGCGGATCGGCCTATAACTACTGGGGCCTTGGTGATGATGTCGGCGATGTTGTGGACGCCGTTTCGAATGGTTCGTGGTACGAGGTCGGCAGTGTAATGGAAGGTAGAGTATTGCTGTCGGAATTGGCTACTAAAGTTTCTAATTTGCCCGATGGTGCGACCGTCGGCGATTACATGAAATTGGCCATTGGCGTGCAGGGCACCCAGCGTGGCAATCCCATCAACTATGGCTACGATGTCGGCACCCCGACGTGCATTGCCTCTGATTCGTCGAGCAAAGCCCTGCTCGCCGGCGACTTTAACCTCGACGGCGACGTGGACGTCGAAGACCTCGGTATCCTGGCCGGCAACTACGGCACCACAGCTGCCATGGCGTGGACTATGGGCGATGCCACCAGGGACGGCGCCGTCGATGTCAGTGACTTGGGTGTCCTGGCCGGCAACTATGGTTCTACCGTTAACGCGGCTGCCGTCCCCGAACCCGCGACGATTTGCCTACTGGGGCTTGGTTCTCTGACCTTGCTGCTGTGGCGCCGTCGATAGACAATCGGCTTCCCGATCCTTAATGGATTCGAATCCTATTACTCAGGCGGGTTCTCATCGAGAGAGCCCGCCTGTTTTTCTTTTCTTGCCCCCTTGTGGTGCAGACATCCTGCCTGCTATGACTCATATGGTACAGCTATCCTGACTTAAAGAGATCACCGCGCAGCCAGGATGGCTGCACCACAAGGCGGGGCTGCTAACGGACCGTCGCGCCGTCGGCGCATTTCTTGTCGGGTCGCAATACGATCACCTCGCCGGCGTCGGAGGCGGCCAGCAGCATGCCGCACGATTCCTCGCCGCGGAGCACGGCTTCTTCCAGGTTGTTGAGAACGATGATCTGAGTGCCGACCAGATCGTCGGGCGAGTAGTGGCCGCGAATACCGGCAACTATCTGCTTCTCGATCTCGCCCATGCGAACCGTCAACAGCAGCAGTTTGTCGGCGTTGGGGTGCTCGCGAGCCGCCAGTACCGTGGCCACGCGCAGGTCAAGTTTGGAAAAGTCGTCGTAGGTTATTTCCGGTTTCATGATGGAATTTTATCCCAGTGTTGGTGGAACATTATTTATCGGCCGCCCTTTAGAAAATATGGCAACGAGTTTAATATCCTATGTTTTCCGGAGGGGTATGTCAAACCCGGTTGCCTTCTGGGAATATGATGACCTCTTCCGGTGGGGACGGAAGGTGGGTAGACTACTATATGAGAGTATGATTATTGTTTGTAGTTCCGCCTTCAGGCGGTAAATGACAAGACGCAAAGAAGCAAAATGAAGATCAGGTGGCAGAAGAAAATAATTGGCGAGTCGCTCACAAGCGTCGCATGCATTGCCGTTGCTGCCGTGTTTCTCCTCGTCCAGAACTCCTTGGCGGCCGAGGACAAAGTCGACTCGGCGCGACGGCTACTGCTCGGTGGTAAATATGCCGAAGCCGCCGAGATTTTTTCCGAAATTTTACGCGATACGACGGAAGATGTGAAAACGCCACCGGTATCGGCGTCGCTGGGACTTGCCCGCTGCATGGCCGCCGAAGGGAAAAACGACGACGCAAGGCGGGTTCTGAAGGATTCTCTTGAGAAGTTCAAGGATAATACGGACGGCTTGGCACGGATTCATGCCGAACTGGCGCAATTGGCCATTGGGCGGGGCGACCATGATACGGCCGAGACCCATGTCGAAGCGGCCATCGGATTCGATACCAACCAGCTTTTGGCACGTCTGTTGCGCGGCGAGCTGTTTCGTCTGTGCGGACGCATCGACGAGGCACATCGGGCCTATGCATGGTTGGTCAAGTATCACAACAGCGAGCGGAACGACACTTTCGCGGATGCCGAATCCCTGCGTTGCATCGGTCTGGCCGCCGCGCGTCTTGCCGAGTGGAACAGCAATGCCGACGATTTCAAGTTTCTCGTCAACGAGATCTACCCGGCGGCCATAAAGGCCGACAAGCATTTTTGGCCGGCCCATTACGAGCGGGGGCGGTTGTTCGCCGAGAAACACAACCGGGCCGACGCCGAGCGGGCGTTTGCAGCCGCCTTGGCCATCAATCCACGCGCCGCCGAAGTGCATGCCGCCGTGGCCCGTCTGGCTTTACAGGGTCGCGATGTCGAGAAAGCCCTTGAATCGACCGACCGGGCGCTGCGGATTAATCCGCGTTCGATCGCCGCATGGCACATGCGGGCCGATTTGCTGTGGGCGAATTTCGACGTGCGGGGCGCTCGCAAGCTGCTTGTCGAGCAGATCTTGCCGCTTAATCCTCGCAATGAAGAAACTCTCGGTCGGCTGGCGGCTTGCCATGTAATGCTGGGCCTGGGGAACGATTCCACGGATGATAATTCAAAAGACTCCAAGGAAAGCCTCGAACAATTAGTCGCGGAAGTCGATGCCCGCAACCCTCGCGCGGCCGATTTCTATTTCCAGCTTGGAAGCTGGCTGGACGAGCGGCACAAGTACCCGGCCGCCCGGCGCTATTACCTCGAAGCGCAAAAACGCATGCCGCGGAAAACCGGCCCGGCAGCCGCGTTGGGGATGATAGACATGCATG
>JAFGTN010000432.1 GCA_016934075.1 Pirellulales bacterium | reverse complement strand
GAGACCTGCGCCCCCAGGACTTGTGGTCTGCTGAAGCGCTGCCGCTTGTTCACCTGTCGCCCCAAGACTTGTGCTCCCAAAACTTGTGAGCCTGAGACTTGTGCCCCGAAGACCTGTGAGCCGGCAACCTGTGCTCCCGAGACCTGTGCCCCCAGGACCTGCGGTCTGTTTAAGCGCTGCCGCCTGTTCACCTGCCGTCCCAGGACCTGTTGCCCCAAGACTTGTGAGCCCAAAACTTGTGAGCCCAAGACTTGCGCTCCCAAGGTATGTGAACCGGTTACATGCGAGCCCAAAACTTGTGCTCCGAAGGTCTGCGAGCCGGTTACCTGTGCTCCTAAGACATGTGAGCCGGTTACTTGTGCTCCCAAGACTTGCAAGCCCAGAACTTGTGGTATCCTGAAGCGCTGCCGCGTGCGGACCTGCAGTCCTAAGACTTGTGAACCGAAAACCTGCTGCCCGTCCGCCTGTGACGCGGTAGTCGCCGATGCCCCCACAGCCGCCCCTAAGAAGGCTGCACCGGAGAAGGCCGCCCCCAAGAAGGCTCCAGCTCCGGCTCCCAAGGCTCCGGCTCCCAAGAAAAAGTAGTAAAAACTAGCCCCTTGAGGCTGTCTCGGTGGGACGCACCTTTGGACAATGCAGTCGAATCGTCCCGCCGACACGGTAAATTGGCTCTAGGTGCCCGGCCCTGTAGGTGCCAGAGTCAATAGCCGGAAGACTTCAAAGCCGGACCACATTCGGTCCGGCTTTTCTCATGCGCGTAGGATGTCACGCCGGACTGGGATTGGGGGTTTGGGGCGGTTGTGTTATACAATGCAACCTAACAGCCCGTTGAAAAACATTTGTTAGTCACCGAGTTACTCATGGAAGAGACGCTCATGGACGGTTGGCGAACTCAGCTACTCGAAGCCCGCGAAAACGAGGTCGCAACAACTCTAAAACTTTCAATTCTACTACCGGCTTTCAACGAAGAAAAGGCCATCGAACAGGTGCTCGATGAGATCGTCGACGCCTTGGTCGATGAGGATATACTATACGAGATCCTGGTGGTCGACGACGCTTCCACCGATGCAACGGTCGAGGCGGCCGAACGCTTTGCCGATAGATGCACACGATGCGCAGTGCGTGTTATCCGTCGTCCCATTCGACAGGGCGCCGGCGCAGCTCGAAAGACGGGCATCCGACAGGCAAGAGGCGAAATCGTGGTCATGCTCGATGCCGACGGGAGCTATTGGCCGCATTCGATCCCCGATCTGCTCCAATATTTTCCCGCCTACGACCAGGTCAACGGTGCAAGAACCAGCGAGCAGGGCACACTGCCTTTGCTGCGAATGCCCGCCAAATGGTTCATCCGCAAGCTGGCCTGCTACCTCAGCGGGCATAAGATTCCAGATCTCAACACCGGCCTGAAGGCTTTCAAACGCGACGCCATGCTGCCCTGGCTTTGGGTTGTGCCCGATGGTTTTAGCTGCGTAACCACCATGACCTTGGCCTTCCTGACCAACGGCCATGCAGTTAAATATGTGCCCACACCCTATCGGCCGCGAATTGGGAAAAGCAAGTTCCATCCCATCAAAGACACCTTCTCCTACTTGAGCACCGTCTTGCGAATGGTCCTGTATTTCCGTCCGCTAAAGGTCTTCATGCCGCTTTCCGGTTTGATGATGCTTTTGGGCGTTGCCAAAACAGTAATGAGTTTCACTCTCACCGGAAGCATGCAGGAATCCGACATCGTATTGTTCACCGCCGGTTTCATGACCGGCATATTAGGACTGCTGGCCGAGGTGATTGTGGCACATAATCGGAAATAAAGAGCTATGAGCATTGCACATAGTAAACATTTCCACGTCAAAGGAAAAATCCTATGGCCAGCAACATCTACCCATCTCTCGACACGTTTGGCGGCGGATTCTTCGTACCCGGTACTTGTGTCGTGACTCCCGTGTCATACGAAAATCAAGTGACGACACGAAACGCCGCGGGGAGCGAATATCCGGCAACACCCGAAGTCACTGTCTGCGAAAGTCGCGACCCGGCCATGCGATTGCACTACGCCAAGCACGCCCTGGCGGCCGTGCCACGGTTGTTGGGAGCGATCGATCGCAATCCATATCGCGAAACCTATGGGTGTCTGGACCGACAGTTCTGGCACTATCGCACGGCGGCTTTCCCCTCGGAGATGTACCAGGAAGGCGCGCTGCCGTTGGCCTTGGCATTCAGCACCGAGATGCCCGATAACCGGTGGTTCCAATGCCAAAGAGTACGTGAACTGGCCGTGGCGGCGATTCACTACGCTGCTCGTAGCTCGCGCGCTGACGGTTCCTGCGACGACTACTACCCCTTCGAACGGGCATTGGGCGCGGCTGTGTTCTCATTGCAAGCCACCACGCGAGCGTATCAAGTATTGGAGTTGGACGACGGTGAAATTCTCGCTTGGTTCCAGCGTCGAGCCGATTGGATCATCGATAATGATGAGTCGGGACGGCTAACCAACCACCATGCCCTGGCCGCCTTGGGACTCTTGCGGGTGGCCGATATTTCGGGCCAAGACAAGTATCGCATGGCCGCCGAAGAAAAAATCGGGACCGTGCTCGACTGGCAACACGATGAGGGCTGGTTTGATGAATACGGCGGCGCCGATCCCGGCTATCAGACCGTGACGATCGACTCGCTGGCAAAGATCCGCCGCGAGAGCGAAAACACCGCGCTCGATGATTCGCTCGGGCGAGCCGTTCGTTTCGCTCGTGAGTTCCTTCATCCCGACAGCAGCTATGCGGGCGAGTATGGCAGCCGTGGAACATACCACTTCTATCCGCATGGCATGGAGTTGCTTGCCGCCGATGGCGTGGGCAACTGCAGTGAGAAGGCAGCCGATCTTGCCGACGGATTCCTCGAAAGCCTTGCCCACGGCACGGTGGCTCATTTCGACGACGACCGGCTCTTTGCACACCGCTTGGGTAATCTGTTCGAGGCATATCAAGATTGGGCACCGAGAAGACCGGTAAAAACAAATACTGAAGAAAGCGGCAACGGGCAAAGCAACTACTATCCGGCCGCCGGTATGCTGGTGCATCGTATGGGTGAATGTCAGAGTGTGATCTCGACTGCTCGCGGCGGAGTTTTTAAACACTTTAGTGCCTCGGGTGAAAACACGACCGATGCCGGATTGATCGTGGAAACTACTGACGGGCGTATAGCCGTCTCGCAACTGCACGACCGCGGGCGGGAAGTCGAATATTCAGACACATCGCAAGAAGGCGATACACAAAACTTCGAATCGCTTACCGTCACCGGCCCACTGCATTGGATTCACCACGAAACACTAACCCCATTGAAACAGGCCATATTCCATGCCGGCATGGTCACTATGGGCCGCTGGTGTCGGGGGCAGGTCCGTCGCCTACTGCAAAGACGTCTAATTACAGGTCGCAGCGAAAGCGACATTCGGCTTACGCGGCGATTCGAGTTCCGGAGAACCAAAAACGACTACTCACTACGGGTGATCGATTCGATAGAACTGACGGATCCGAAAATTAAAATTCTTCGCATGAGTCTAGGAAGCGACCATCAAAGCATCTATGTTGCCGCCAGCGGAGTGTATCAAGATTCCTGCCTGATACCTTGGACGGATCTGGACCAACACGTCGCGGAGCTAAACATCAACCGTCGGGTTGTAATCTGTCGAAAGCTGTGATGGTACCGAATCCGTAATTTAATCAAAGCTTGCGTGGTAAGAGATTAATTGTAAAGCACTAAGATAGGCAATTTATTTGCCTGATTGTATTGTTATAAGGTTTCCGCATAACTCTATCCACAGATGTCTTTTGGAGAAATATTAGAGGCTGTAGGAGCAGTGAGTGGGCATTATTTTGTTATTACTACCCCCCTGTGGATATTTTTATTTCTTGTCTTTTACTACGATAGAATACTGGACTTTTCAGATTGTAGTGGATATATTGGGAATTGTTGGTGTGCGCAAAAAATGCGCTATGCAACAGATGGATGTTCTAACGTAGGACTATTTGCAGGTAGTTGGCAGAGATTTAGACCCTGGATGCGGGATCATGAGACGAACACTGGCACTTACGATTCTTCTGACGATTGTTTTTTGCTCGCCGGTTTTCGCGGAAACTAAGTTGCTGATCGATCTGATCGGAGGTGAGACTATCACCTCGGGTGATAAGCTGTTTGATGAGTTTTCATATGTGCCAACAGGTGACATGCCTGCGGCCTCGTTAGTTGCGGTTACAACCATCACCGATACATTCGGTAATTTCGGCATCAGCTTCTCCGGTAATTTCGTCGACCATTTTTCCAGTCCCGGCGGATCGGATGCGCTTATCCGCTTTCGCGTAACAGCCCTGGATGAAAACAAGCTGATCTCCGACGTTCATCTGGCCGGAAATCCACACGCTGTCGACGACGCCAGCATGGAAGTTGTAGAATCGTTTTTAGGCAGTGACCCTTCGGGTAACGGTGGGCCCGAAGTCAAGTTGTCGATCTACCACATTACCGCCGGCACCAATCCATCGGGCAATGAGCGGCTTGTCGATTCGCTTGTTTTTGACAAACTGTACAGAAGCATTCTGGTACAGAAGGACATAGCTGCTTTGGCGCTGAACGATAACGCCCTGGCCTCGCTCTCTTTTGTCGATCAGACGTTCTCGCAGGTCACCATCCCCGAGCCAACTAGCATTGTTTTCCTGATAAGCGGCGTTGGGCTGATAGCTTGCTGCGTGCGTCGCCGCAAGCGGTAGCGCCACTCTTAACGTCTCGAGTGTTACTTACTCAAACTGTAAACGCTAAACCCATTTGAGGGCGATTTTCATGAAAAACGG
>JAFGTN010000431.1 GCA_016934075.1 Pirellulales bacterium | reverse complement strand
GGGCCATCGGGAGCCAGGTGCCGGTACTTCTTCGGAAAGTAGATCAGAAGCGGCACGCGTAGGCCCCAGTCCCATACCCACTTCTTGCACATTGGCATGCCGACACCATGATCGGAGTAGAAAAAGATGATAGTGTCCTCTTCCAAGCCGGCCTTTTTCAGCTCCTCAAGCCGCGCGCCAATCCAGTGGTCCAGCGCCGTGATGTTGTCGTAGTAGTTTGCCCAATCGCGGCGTACCTCGGGCGTATTGGGATGAAAGGCGGGCACCGGTGCTTCTTTCGGATCATGCAGCTCATCGTGACGGAGCTTGGCGGCATGGCGGCGGTGGTTAGTCTCCCAGATTTGACTCTCGTGTGTCCCGGTATAGTTGAACACGGCGAAGAACGGTTGTTCGGGTGCGCGGTTCCGCCAGTGGGCCTTGGCGGAGCATTCGTCCCACGCCTCGACAGGAGTGGGGAAGTTGTAGTCGGTCTTCGAGTTGTTCGTACAGTAATAGCCGGCTTTGCGGAGGAGTTCGCTGTAAGTGGGAATCGACTTGGGGAGCCGGATAAGGCTGCGCATGTCCTGCGAGCCGATCGTTGAAGGGTACATGCCGGTAATCAGGCATGAGCGGTTTACCGCACATACGCCGCAAATTCCCACGGCCTGAGTGTATCGGACTCCCTGTTCAGCGAGCCGGTCGAGGTTCGGCGTGATGGCGTAGTCGTCGCCGTAACAACCGAGGTTTGGGCTGATGTCCTCGCAAGTGAGCCACAAAACATTGGGCCGCGACGGTTGTTCCGCGAAGCACGGCAACGCAACGACCGACAACACACTAAAAGCGCCCGCGAGGATGTAAAGGTGTCTCGTCTGCAATTTTGCAAAAGTCCGGTTAATACTCATCAAGTAATCCTAGCATGTCATCGGTAGCGCCAACTTCAGCGAAAACGGCGTCTCGCTCATCGTCATCGTTGTTTATATCTTCAATGGCCAGTTGCCAGTGGCGGGCAAGGATGGCAATGTCGTCGTCGGCTACTTTCTCGTCGACGTGTTCCGTAACCACTGCAGCGGCGATTAAGGAGGTTTGCGGCGCAACGGCAACCGACTGGCCCATATTGGCGGTTTGGCTATTGATTGAGCCATCTTTTTGGCCTTGGCGATAGTGGCTTGAGAAAATCGCCAGGTCGCCCAAATCGACGGTGCCAGATCCGTCGAAGTCGGCCGCATAGGCGTATGGGTTTTCGGTTGTTATGCCCGGCTGTGCGCCATAGACGGAGGAGAAGAAGGCCAGATCGCCCAGGCCGACTTGGCCGTCGTTGTCCAGGTCGCAGGGTACGGATTCTACATCGGGTTCAGGTGCGGATGTAGCGGATGAAGCCGTAGCGGCAGTGGCCGGTGGCAGGGTTTGACCGTAATTTGCAGCCAGGATGCCTAGATCAGAAACATCCACCTTGCCGTCGCCGGTGAAATCGCCGTTGTCCCACTCGGCACCGCTACTAGTACCGTAATTTGCCGCCAAAACTCCCAGATCAGATACGTCCACCGAGCCGTCGGTGTTGGCATCTCCGGGAAGCAACTGGGGGCTGCTGGTTCCATAATTTGAAGACAGGAGCCCCAGGTCAGACACATCCACCAAGCCGTCACCGGTAAAGTCGCCGTCGCCCCATTCGAAGTCACTACCGTTTCCATAATTCGCAGCCAGTATACCAAGGTCGGACACATCCACCAAACCATCGCCGTTGGCATCGCCAGGAAGCAGCGGCACGTTGCCGAAGTTGAGATCCGTGACCAGGTCGCCGAAGTCGACACGCACGACATAGCCACCGTCTGACAATATGGATCGAGAATCCTCCCATGTGTACAGGCTGGCAACTTCATTGTCGGCCAAGGCACGATCATAAATGCGAATGTCGTCTACCATGCCGTCAAAGGTGCATGGCCAACTAAGATCGGGGCGAATTCCGATGAGGAACGGTGCCGCAGCGGTATCGAGTACTTTCGTGGGGGAAGCCACTTTATGTCCATCAACAAACAGCCGGGCTGTGGTTCCGTCGTAGGAGAGGACGAGGTGATGCCAGTTCGTGTCGATGTAGATCCCGGAGTTGATATCTGTGTTGTGCATATAACCGCCCCATCGTCCGCTCCAGTAGTCCATTAATCCGAATGCTTGACCTGTCGCTGCCGTTCCCCAGTTCGCGATATGCTCGGCGGATCCATCCATTTCTCCGTCGGCAGACTGCACCCAAAGAGACAGAGTTTTTGGCGCATTGCCAAGAGGCAAGTCGTCAAGAGCAGCCCGCATCCAAGCGTAGCCGTCAAAGGAATAACACGTATCGGACAGTTCAAACCGACCTTCAGTCGGGTCGGCGCCGTAGTTCTTTGCTGTTACTCCACTAATAGCATCAACCGTGTCGCCATCGAACTGGAAGAAGTGCAAGAGCGACGAGTCGACCATATAGGACAACTCCAGCGGAACCGCTCGCCAGCCATCAGGTACAATTTCCCGGACGATATGCGTTCCCGGCTGCAAATCGTCAAAAAAGTAGTAACCGGTCTCGTCGATATCAGTCGTTGAGGAATCATCAGAAACGGTAATTGTCCATCGTTCACCTTCGCCGTCATCCCACGCATCGTTGCCGTCGGCGTCCGCCCAATCGAGTTGCCCGTTGTTGTTCTCGTCCAGATAGACGATCACTCCGGCCACACCCGGTTCGCTCCATCGCCCGTCGCTGCTGCCGGGTTGTGGCGGTCCAGAACCGGATCCGGGCATCACTGGAATACTGAATTTGTCGACGAGTTCTTTCGGACAGCAAAATGTTTCGGCGGTGGGATCGATGATCCGTAGAGTGCAGATAGTGGCATCGTGTCCGGCGCCGAAAGCGCTGAGCGTCATGCCCATATCTTCCAGCGTGGCCACTTCGCCGCTGTAATTGAGTTGGTCGTCGGGCTCCCCGTCGGAGAGAAACAGCATATTGGCCGCATCACCCGATCGTTCCAAATCAACCTGGATGATACTCCTGACTTTTTCGAGGGCCAAGTTATATTTAGTATTGGGACCGAACTGAGCCACTTGTAGTGAACGCAGAACCTGTTCGACGTAGCTCGGACCACCGCCACCCGTACCGTCCGACGATAACGCCACCAGATCAATTTCCGGCGTAGACGGATTCATGTCTAACGCTTCTGCATAGTCGCCGAAGGCAACGATTGCGATTTGCGTCGAGCCAAGACCGCCGTCGATGAGCGCCTGGTTAACGGCTATCAACCCCGCGATTTCGAGATCGAGCACGGTATTGGAATATCCATCGCCATTGACGTCGCCAACCGGACCACCGTGGGTAGGGTCGGCATCGTAAGTATGGCCGGTGCTGTCCGACACGTCGATGGTAAACACCAAGAGGTCGCCCTGGAGGTCATTGCGATCTCGACAACAATTCTCGTTGTAATCGATGAATTTCCAGCCTTCGATGCATGCCAATAATGGAACGTTGAAGAAAAACAATCCGGGAATAGTCTCGTTCGGCCCGATAGTTACCTCATGCCCCTCAAGACCCGGGGCACCTAACTCATAGCCTTCAGGCAATTCCTCTCTGACAATATAGGTCCCGGGAACGACGTCCTCCATTACCCAACTACCGGTTTCAACATCGGTGGTAGCAGGATCGTCGTCTTCGCTGATGGCCCACTGTTCACCTTCGCCGGGATCCCACTTCCCGTCCCCGTCTTTATCACTCCCGTCGAATTGGCCGTTGTCGTTAAGGTCGAGATAGATTATCACGCCGGCCAGCCCGGGTTCGTCGTCTTCGTGTTCGTTATTGCGGTTGAGATCGATCCACTTCCAACCCATCAGACAACCGCGTATGTCAGTATTGACGAAAAGCAAATCGGCCACTGTCTGGCCGGGGTTCACGTGTACAGGTATACCTTCATGGTCAGCCGGTAGGATCTGTTCGAAGCCGTCTGGAGTTTCTTCTATGACAATGTAGTCACCTACAGAAACATTGTCGAACTGGAAAGAACCGTCGTTTCCAGTTGGTATCCTCTGCACCTCGTAGTCCTCGTAGTCCAGTTCACCGTCGCCATCCACATCGCGATAAAGAACAATGGTAACACCACTCTGTCCCGGCTCACCTTCTTCGAAAACGCCGTCTTCATCCAGGTCTAGCCCTTTGCGACCGCAGATGCTTCCGGGCGTGGGACGGTTGCCGAAGTCATAGCCCGACGCAATTGGTCCGCTGCGCAGATCAATATCGTAGTAATCCGGCAACAAGGGCGCCGTTTGTACATAATCTGGTGGAATAATTTCTCGTATTCTGTACTGGCCAATGGGCAGGTCATCGAATACGTACCAACCGGTTTCATCCAGGTCGATCGTTGTGGGGTCGTCGGCCACGGTAATAGTCCATCGTTCGCCTTCTCCTGGATCCCACTCGCTGTCGCCGTCAGTATCCGTCCAATCCAGTTGCCCGTTTTTATCTTGATCTTGGTATATTGTCACTCCCTCCAATCCCGGCTCCAACCAGCGACCGTCGCCCGCGCCAGCACGGCTTCGGGCCGCTGCATGCTCCTCGATTTCGGTCATGCTGTGCAACTGTTGGGCGAAGGGATCGATCCGACG
>JAFGTN010000430.1 GCA_016934075.1 Pirellulales bacterium | reverse complement strand
TAGCCCAACATGCCGTGGTTCCAGGGCGAGAGTCCGGTGAGAATTCCCGCGCGGGCAGGCGTGCAGGATGGCGTGGACGTATATGCACAGCGGAAACGAGCGCCTTCGTTGGCCAGCCGGTCGATGTTGGGAGTACAGATCGAGCGGTTGCCGTCCGCGGCGATACAATCGCCCCGGTGCTGGTCTCCCATGAGGAAGAGTATATTGGGTCGGTCGGTTGTTTTTTCGGCGGCACCGGTTACATGAGCCATGCGCATCAAAGCGGCCGTGCCCACCCCGGCTTGTAAAACAGTACGACGAGATATTCTTTTCGAGTCATTCATGGAAAACCGTTCCTGTTTTAGATATCAGGTTTGAGGTGTGAGGCATGAGGTATGAGCTTTGAGAATTGTTCCTTAAACCTTTGGGCATTCTCAATTCATTCCTCATTCTGATTTCGATATTCGGCATTTCTATCCCCTATCCTCTCATGCAGCAATTCTTGAACTTCTTGCCCGAGCCACAAGGACACGGTGAGTTTCTTCGCGGCGTTTTTCCTTCCATTGCAGCATTGGAGACTGCTTGTTGCTTGTAGGCTCGCAGTTGCTGCATTATACCTGCCGCCGGTCGACCGGCCTCCAGCTCGCCGGCCATGGCTTTCATGTACGGCTCGACGTGGCTAAAGAACATTTTGAACCCTTCGCAGAGATAATTCAAGCCCGGCGATCCGTCTGGAGCAAGCGTGAAGCGGTCCTTGGGGCAGGCGCCGTTACAGGCGAAAAGGAACTTACACTCACGGCAGCACGGCGGCAAGGTGTCCGATTTGTCTTCGCCGAACTTTCGCTGGAAGGGCGAATTGGCCAGTTCGGCGATGGGTTTTTCGTGGATGTTGCCCAACTTGTGCCGCTCGTCGACGAAATGATCGCAGCTATACAGGTCGCCGTTATGCTCGATGGCGACCGCGCGGCCGCAAGTGGGGGCGTAGACGCAGAGACTTGCGGGGACATTCATCCAGGCGGCCAGGGCATGGTCGAAATCGCGGACGAAAACCTGTCCCACATCGTTTTGCACCCAGGTATCGAACACGCCGGTCAGGAATCGTCCGAATTGGCCTGGCAGCACGCTGGCCGGGCCGACCTGTGGTTTTGGGGTTGTGCTTTCTTGATCCGGACGTTCCACAATGGGAATGAACTGTATGAAGGTTGCACCGGCGTCGCGGAGGAAGGTATACACGCGATGCGGATGATCGGCGTTGTGGCGATTGACGCAGGTCATGGCGTTGAACTGCACATTGTGTCTCGCGAGACAACGCACGGCGGCCACGACGCGGTCGAAAGTGCCGCGGCCCTGCCGATCGCGGCGGTATTTGTCGTGCAGATTGACGGGCCCGTCGATGGAAAGCCCAACAAGAATATCGTGCTCGCGGAGAAACTCGCACCACTGGTCGTCGAGCAGGATGCCGTTGGTTTGAAGCGAATTGTGAATTTGTAAATGATCGGGCGCGTATTTTTTCTGTAGTTCGATCACGCGTCGGAAAAAGTCCAATCCCATCAACGTGGGCTCTCCGCCTTGGAAAGCGAAGTCGATTTCGTCGACGTTGTCGGGCTGTGCTTCTATGTATTGACGTATATATGCTTCAAGTGTTTCATCCGTCATCCGCCATTGTTCTTCGGGAGAGTAGAGTTGCTCCTTCTCGAGGTAGAAGCAATATGCGCAACGAAGATTGCATACCGGGCCGATCGGTTTGGCGATAACGTGCAGTCCGAGTTGCGAGGGCGCTGGTTTATTCATGGACAGGATAGGAAACGCTTCGGAAGTTTTTACGGCTGGTCAAACCATACTATAGCAGGTTTCCTAACCGCCGTCTTGACGGCTCTGTTTAATCACTTGTGCTTGGAGGAGTATCACATCTTGACCGCTAGAGCCAAGCTACTGCTGTGACGTGAGTTGCGCTCGAATTCGAAGTTGCTTGTTCAGACCTGCCGGAGAATCATTCCATGGATCTGGTGATGGGGAAAGTCACGAAAAATCCTTGACATTCGCTACTATATCTATTCTATTGAATGCTCTGAGTTTCTCTCATTTTGCCACACGAAATTTCCATTCGCGTCCAAACGGGCCCTGTTTGTCAAAACTGGCCCTGAAAGAAGCAATATCATGAACAATTCTAGACGCATTTTGGAAACAGTTTCTCTGGTAATTCTTGCGTCGCTCTTTTCGAGCCATGCTGTCCTGGGCGAGTTGCCGCATGCCATCTCTATCGACGGCGATTTCTCCGATTGGGCTGATCTGCCTTCGCACACGGATCCGGCGGGTGTGGGCGGAGCCGGTGTTACTCACGGCGGACAGCCCGACAACCACGACACAGATGGCTCACTCCCTCTCACGTATGTGGATCATCCCGACATTGATCTGCTGGAATACAAATTCACCCACGATCTGGAAAATCTCTACGCCTACTTCCGCGCCTCCGGCGAGATCGGCCGCACCAGCACTTCAGGCGGTCGCTACTATGTAATCGTCACCATCGACGTCGACAACAACGACGCAACCGGCTATGAACTCTTAGAGGGCGGATACTACCCGACTTCCGACGGTTACGACATGAACATGGAAGTCGAATATTATAACGGTGCTTTCAACACGGGTCATTACCTCAACCACGGCTGCCTGAACGAGACGGAATACGATCAGGCCGTTGAAGACCAGAAAAACGGTTATGTCAATGTTAAGGCCGGCACCTATGACTGGTACACGCAATGGGTCTGGTTCGAAGATCCCAACATGGTACCGGAACCCGGTCCGGAACCTGATGAGGGTTCCTACAGACTGCCTCCGCCGGACGATGACGCCATCATCCAATTCGTCGAAGACAAGGGGCCGGTCTACCAGGGCATTATCGAGATTGAGCTTTCGGCCGATGGCCATGAAGCCGAGATGGTCGCTCCCTTCCGCGGTTTCATGCGCGACGCCTATGACAATCCCATTATGGACCTTGGTAAGATCATCGACATTTCCTTCTCTCTGGAAGCCGATGGCAAATTGGCGACCGGCAGTTGGGCTTCGGATACGGGCGACCCGATTGACAATTACACCCTCGATGATCCCCAGCCTGGCGATGCCAATCTCGATTGGGCCGTGGATGTCACCGATCTGGGTGCGTTGGCCGCCAACTACGGCATGACCGGTGGAACGCCGGGCGACCCCGCCAACTGGTACAAAGGCGATTTCGACATGGACGGCGACGTCGACGTTAGCGACCTGGGAACCCTGGCCGCGAACTATGGCACTGGCACTGCGGGTACTTCGGTACCCGAACCGACGGGATTGAGCCTGCTGGGTCTTGGTGTCGTGGTTTTACTGATTCGGCGTCGCGGGAAATAACGACGCAGGTTGTTTCACACTATTTTTTTCCGGCAACACCTGGCAGTCCGTTGAAAAACACAAGTTAGACCTATATGGAAAGGAAGCGACGCGCAGCGTCGGTTGCTTTACATTGTGTGTGGCTTGTGTAGCATAAGTTATAACCTCTACTGGAATTTTGCCCTGCCGTGGAGTATAGTGCCACGAGGCGGTTATCCCGGGCAATTTGGCTGCCCTCTTATCCGCATTTCCAGAAGTAATCCAGGAGTAATATCGTGAAACAATTACAAACCGTTTTGCAAAATCATCAAGCCAAACTCTGGCTGCTGGTGATGGCTTTTTTTGGCCTGCTGGCATTGAATATGGCCGCTGCTCCAGGCGATGCCATCGTCGAATGGGAGTACAAGACGATCATTTTCAAGGTCGAGGTGGGCAACGAACTGCCGAAACTCCGTGGAGAGTTTGAAAGCACGCTCAATCGCGAGGCGAGGCAGGGATGGGAGTTTGTCGGCCGTTGCGCGCACCTCGATGGCGATCGGTTCGGGGTGGATTACATCGTATTACGCCGCCCCCGACCGGTTTATTAAGGGGTTGGTTTTGAGTCATGGGGAGTGGGCATTGGGCTACTCTTGCTCAAAGCCTAGGGGAAGCCGTAGGCCGGGTTATAACCCGGCACCAAGGCCGAAATCCAACGCAAATGCCGGGTTATAACCCGGCCTACACTATTTCGCTTACGCTTCGCGCTTAGTATTGATCGACTCGTTCCAAATCACCGCAAGCTGTTTTCCTGAAACGGGTTACTGCCTATTGGGCCACGTTCGGGCATGTGTTTTGGCCGCTGGCCGGAAAAAACGGACGTCTTTGCTCCAAAAGCACCCCGCCAGAGTGGTTTTGCGTGACAAAACGCCGAGTTTCTGACTATAATAGCCAAATAGGCCAAGATGCCTCAGAAGCAGCGAGGAGAAGAAAACGTGTCCAACGCAGACGATGATACCTTGGATTTTGAAGATCTGAACATGCCCAGCGACGGCATGCCCGACCCCACGGCTAGCAAGCTGGAGGCTGCCGAGACCCTGGACCTTGAAGAAGCGGCCGAGCCGGCGATGGTCGACGATGCCGAGGCCGTGGATGATTTGTTGGAGAACATCGAAGCGGAAGACGACTCGGATAAACCGACCGTCAAAAAAGCAGGGCTATTGAGCAAAGTCACGGAAGCCAGCCCTTACACGGTGATGCTGGCGATTTCGGTTTTAGCCATCGGCGTGGCTCTGTTATGCCTGATGCTCGAATGGAGTACGTACGATTTCCAGCGAAAACCGCCGAAGACGCTAACCATGAGCCGCACGGAAAATGTTGATTTTCCGGATGTCTGCGAGCTCAACTCTCATGGCAACAGCTTGGCCCCAGTCGAGCGGCGCACATCGTAAGTAACTGGTCGGCTCGGCGCAATAGTCGTTCGGATCGGTTTAGCGCAATTTTTTTATGATGTTGCTCAGTGCCGGAGCCATACTCCCGGGCCACGAATTTTCCAGAACAATGGTCGCAAGAAACTCGGCGTCCAACGTGCTTGCTATGCACGCGCACCGGTCGACCGCAGATAGGGCATTCTTGTTGTATGAAAGAAAATTGCGTCATAGTTTAGTTCCTCGTCCGTGAGAAAAAGACCGCATTAATTGCGAAAAGGTTCGCTTACGCCCTACTCGGAAGCGAAAGCCGGTTTGTCATGGGGGTGTTGGCGTGATCCAAATGGTGTAATAGGAAAAGGGAAGTACTTTCATTATTACGCCATTTGGCCAATTTGGTTCGCTCTCACTTAGAAAAATGGTTAGAATTATCCGTGGGCTCCCACCCACGCGAAGCGTAAGTGAAAGTGAGAGAGGAAGTTATGAGCGGATGCTCGTTTCACGAACTTGCGCTTCACGCTTAGTATGGTTATATGGATAGTGCGGGCTGAGCTGATGAATAATCCACTCAGCGGTGGCAGAGGGTCCAGTCCAGCACGAGACCCAGAAGCGAGTGCTGCATGTAGCCGGACAGTAGTGAGCGGGTACGGAACGCCACCAGGCCCCATATTATTCCGCCCAACACCGCCCCAAAGGCTTCGCTAGTCGGGGTGCCGATATGCAGGAGCGTGGAAGCCAGCACCTGGCACATTATCGCGCCACCGTCGCCGAACCGCTTGCGCAGCCCGAATTGCATGAAACCGCGGAAGAAGAATTCCCAGCCAACGTAGTAGAGCAGATAGGTGAAGGCATGCAGGGGGAACATCTCTGCGGCCTTTGGATTGATGGGATAATATTCGGCCACGGATGCATTGTCCGCCGCCATATATCCGCCTATGGCGAACAACGGTCCCATTATCAAAAACGTCCTTAATGTTCGCCCCCCGTCGCCCAATTGCAGGCCGTAATCGGCGAGCTTTTCGCGGAACGCGACTTTCACGATCAACGCCGGCACGATTCCCATCAGCAAAAAACAGCACACGAACGAATATATGGCACCCGCGGCCTGCGGTTCATCGGGCATGAATCCGCACTGACTGAGATTTTCGACATAAAAAGCCGGCGAACAGAAATACTTCCACGTCGTTAGCACCACCGACGAGTAGGCCAATATGATCAATGGTTTGCGGTTATCGGCGCTGAAGGCCTCGGCCAGTGGTGAGATTGTTCCATCACTGCTCATGCTGCCTCCTGTCGGACTTTTTCGAGCCAATCAAGGGTGATGCGCACGCCATCGGCTAGTGATGTCGGTTGGTATCCCAATTCTTCCTGGGCCTTTTGGCAACTGTAGGCCCAATCGACCAGGAATGTTCTGACCCAACCGGGAGTAACCATGGGATAGATGCCGAACCATTGTGCCCGCTTCTCATGAAAGTGCGAAAACAGCATCGGCCCGAATTTCAGAATGGGGATTTGCAGATGTCGTTTATTGGTGACGCGGTCGATCGTGCGGAAGAATTCCTTGAGGGATACGTTTTCGCCGCCGAGAATATATCGTTCGCCGATGCGGCCTTTTTCCATGGCCAGAATGTGTCCCGCCACCACGTCGTCGACGAGAACGTAGTTACCCACGTTGATTCCGCGGTTGAGCAACACCATCACCTTGCCGCGGTCATATGAATCAATCAACTGCGCCAGGGTATTGGCTTCGGTCAGATGCCCGGGGCCGTAAACTCGCGTGGGATTAACGATAACAACGGGCAAGCCACCCTGAGCATACCTGATGGCCTCGCGCTCGGCTTCGAACTTGCTCTGTTCGTATTCGGTGTAACACTCGTCGGTGATCCGTGGCATGTTTTCGTCGCCCACTTCGCCGGGGCGCGTGGGTCCGAATGTCACGATCGTCGAGGTCCATACAATACGCTTGATGGCTGCGGCCCGACCGGCGTCGAACACATTCCGCATGCCGCCCACGTTGGACTCCGTGAACTTTTGCGGGTCGGGTGCCCAATTTTTCGCATATGCGGCCAAATGGAAAACATAGTCGCAGCCGTCAACAGCGCGAAAGACCGATTCGCGGTCGGTGATATCGCCGCGAGCAATCTCCACCCGTTCATGGTCCAACGGTCCCTTACCGCCGCCGTCGAATCCGGGAGGTGGAGGGGGATTATCCGATCGTGTCAGTGCCCGAACGTTGTGCCCCCGCTCCAGCAGGGCCTGCACGAGTCGAGTACCGATAAATCCCGTTGCCCCGGTGACTAATACCTTGGAAGCTGCTTCCATCTCCGCGCTACACCTCCGATCTGAGTGAAATCACGCTGGACTCTGTATTTATACATTTTCGGCTGAGAGCAAACCGAGATTGACTTTTAATACCTTTCCGCTCACTTACAACGGTACAAACCGCACGTCCAGAATCTGCGACCATGCGCGCTGGGCCTGGTCCATCAACTCCGGATCGCCCTCCTCTCGTATCCGATCCAGCACCACTTCGAATCCGCGGACCAAGGCCGCTTCTTTCTGCCGGGGTTCCAGGGCGAATCGCAGCTCGGTGTCGGCCAGTTCCAACAGATCGGCCACCAGCGGATCGAGCCACTCGGGGTGCGGGCGGCCGTAGTCGCAGAAATTTTCAATCCGTTGGGGAATGAAACGCCCGGCGAATTCCAAACTCCGCCGCGTGTCGCTGTCATAAAGGGGGATGGTCATGGGGCTGACAGCCAGACGCATGCGGCGATACTTGAGGCCATTCACGACCAGCAGCCGCAGTGTTTCCACCAGTTCCACGGCCGTGGTGTCGTAGTCGCTAAGCAGAATAAACACGCCGAAATCCTGGCCGCTTGCGGCCAGGCCTTCGATGGAGGTTTGCAGTTGTTCGAGGTTGTGTCGTTTATGCCAGCGGCGGATCAGGTCCGGATTGAACGATTCTGCTCCAAGTTGCACCAAAGGTTTGAGCTGCTTGATCAATTTGAACAATTCGACGTGGAAATGGTCGGCGGAATCCAATAGCGAACAGGGATTGGTCTGGAAACCCAGCCGGTATCTTTCCTGTAAAGGATTATCGCTCCAAAGCTGCAGGAACTCGACGGCGCGGGTCTTGTCCAGGAAAAAATCCTCGTCGTAGATCGATGCCCATGCCACTCGCCGCTCACGTATGTCGGGGTTGTCGACGTGGGCAAAAAGCTCTTGTCCTTCGACCTCGATATCCCACTCGCCGATGATGCGATCGACATCTTCGATTTCAGCGAGCAATTGCCTGGCTGTTTTGGTGCGCAGTTGCGGGCCGTGCAGCCGGTCGCAAAATGTACACTCGCCCGGGCAACCTCGTCCACCCGTAAGGAACAGGCCTTGGAAATCGTCGGTAAAGCCGCGCAGCAACGACCAGTCGGGGCGGTTGGCGCGGATGATTTCGCGTGGGACGACCGGACGATTGAAAGCCACGTTTGCCAACCCATAGCCGTCGACCGGCATGGCATTTTGCATTATCCGCCCGCCGTAGCGATATACCAGCCCGGGAATCTCGGCAATGTGGTCCCTCGAATTGGGCTGCCGGGCAAGCTGCAAGAATTGACAAAGTGTTTCTTCCGCCTCGCCCGTAAAAACATAGTCGGCCCCCGACTTGTGCAAGACATCACACGGATGTCCGCTGGCGGTCGGCCCGCCCACGATTACTTCGGCTTGCGAAAAGGTCCGCGTGATTTCGACCAGCCGCTTCAATCCCTCGATGTCCCAACCTTCGAAGCGAAAGCCCACTACGTGTGGGTGGAAATCGATCAGATGTTCGACAAATGTCGTGCCGGCGACCGCGATTGCTTTTTCAATTGC
>JAFGTN010000043.1 GCA_016934075.1 Pirellulales bacterium | reverse complement strand
GGGCCCGCCAAGAGCGCCGGCAGAAAAACGAGGTTGCCGATCGAGGAAACCGTGAGCATTGTCAGCATGAGGATGCCGAAACGCCGCGTGGGCATGAAGGCGCTGAAGGCAAACGCCGAAAGCCCCAGGCCGATGACGGCCCAACTCTGATAAATAGGCTGCGCGCAGTCGCCATAGGCAAACATGATCGCATCGCGGCAATTCATGCCTTGCTGCTGTCCGCGGCGGCACCAGAGCATGAAATGGATGGCATCGTCAACAGTCACTCCCAAAGCCACGGCAGGGGCCATGACGGTGCCCGTGTCGACGACGATTCCCAAAAGTCCCATGGCGCCGAACACGAACACTAATGGAAATATGCTGGGCAGCATCAACAGCGGCCCGGCCGACCAGTTCCACATAAGCACTATAATTGCCGTGCAGATCAGGGCCAGGTCGCCGGCGAAACCCCATAACAGACCGTTGAACAAAGAATGCTGGGCCTTGTCCACCAAGGGAATTACGCCCGTGTACGTGGCCGAAATGCCAGTCACGCCCCGGTCGGCATAGAACTGCAGTACTGGCTCGACGACCTTGCGAACGTCGTCGACAAACACGCCGTAGTCCAGATCGCTGAGCGCGCCGACGCGGGCACTGATACGCCAGAGCTCTTCGTCGCCGTCGCGACGCCAGTAGTCGTCGAGTGCCTCACGGTGCCGCTCCAACATGTTGTTCCACATCGTTCGCCGCAGACGTCCGGCGCTGTCGGGAAGTGGCGGTGCGAAGGTCGACGCCGCCAGCGCACTGCCCACGTCAGGCATCTGCTCCACGTCGCCGCGCACCTGTTCCGTCAAACGCATCTGCTCCATCAGGCCCAGGCGACACTTGTCCTTGTCGATGCGAAGGATGATTTCCACTGGCACGAGCGGCCCCAGATGTTCTTCCAACCAGGCATAGTCCCGTAGAATTGTCGCCTTGGGCGAAAAAAGCCGCATGAGCTTGACAGAGGTTTCCACCCGAGTGATCCCGTATAGACCGATTGCCATCACGGCAAGACATGCCAGTGTAACCACAGCGTGGTGGCGCAGGATCCAGCATCCGACCGGCTTCCCTTGGGTAGACCATAATGAAGAGTTGAAAGACGCGCGGCAGCTTCGTTGCGGTTGCCGCTTCGGCCGCCATAATTCCAGGATGCTCGGCATGTATGTGCATACTAAGACAAACGATCCTACTACGCCTAGTGCGGAGAAAATCCCGAACGTCTTGATTGGCGTCAATTCGCTTACGCTCAAGGATGCAAGCCCAATGGCGGTTGTGCTAGTGGCCAATGCCAGTGGGAGCCAGGCGTGTTTCAATGCCCTGCCGGCAGCTCCGTTGAGCAATCCACCCACCGCGGCGTCGCGGTAGTAGTTCGACAGGTGAATTGCGCTGGAGGCGGCCGCTACAAATACCAATGCCGGCATGGTCATGAGGATGGCGTTCATGGGCACACCCGAGAACCAGACCAAGGCGAGACTCAGTCCGGCACTGAGCGTGGCCGTGGTGGAAACGATAACCGTAAAACGCCAGCTACGCAGTGTCCACCAGGACATGACCAGCCCCAGAATGCCACAAACAACGGCCAGTTTGACCATGGATTTTTCGCCTTCCGTGTCTATGGACACGTTGTCTACGGGCGGCCCGCCCAGGTGCAGCTTGTCGCGGCCGATGCCGAAACGCTCGCCCATCTCATACACTCGTTCGACCGCCAAGTGAAAAATCGCGTTTTTTTTGTTCCGTCCGGTGTGGTCACCCATCTCCCACTTGAGAATTTCGTCGGGAGAAATCGTCAGAAGAATGCAAGTCTGGCGGCCGTCGAGCCCGACAACGGACCCGCGCAGCCGCGACAGCGCCTCCGAATCGGAAAGGCCGTGTTCATTTATGATGCGATTGAGGAGTTCCTCGCCGGTTGTGATGGTGCTGAATAGCCGCGGCCTGCCCGCTTTCTCGTCCGCGTCGTTCTGCTTCCGCAGGGCATGGACAATGTCAGCCAACTTCTCATTTCCCAGCGTACATCCGTTCCAACTCGCCAAGATAAAGGCATCGCCCTCGAAACGACTCCAATACCATTTGAATGTTGCCGTCTCCTCATACGCTTCGGGCAACCAGGACTTGACGTCGTTGCGGTTGCTGCGCAAGGCGTAGACGCTTCCTAAGGCGATTATGGGAATTAGAAAGATAATCGCTATGAGTATCGCCAAACCGCGTTGCTGGAAAAATGATGACCTGCTTATCGGCATTTTCTTTCTCCTATTATGATACACAACCGTGGTGCGCCGCCTGATAGCAGGAACTTCAAGCGCAAAGACAGTGCCCACAAACACTTTGATGTATGCAGACGCTTGCAAAAAAACACCTAGAAGCGCACAACCGTACGCTGAGGCGCGAAAGAGACTATTAGAGGATGAACCTGCTCAGCACCGTGCCGAATTCCTGATCGGGTAAATAAGACGACACCCAATTAGTGGCCGGCCGGTGAGTGCTCAGAAGCGAAGCGAGTGGCGGCGAATACTCTTCTTTCACAACCACAGTCAGCCGCTTGGAGAACCGTTCCGAGACAATCCTCCATTGCGGTGCTTTGGCATCGGACAAGACTTCTCCTCCAGTTTTGTCCGTGATGGCCGTTAGAGCCGCGGATCCTTCGAGTGGGGCTAGTTTCTCAAACGTTGCAGAAAAATCAATCTTTTTGCGTTCCTCGACAGTGAAACATACCGTGTGCAAAGCCAGCATACAGCCCAAGCAGAGCACGACTAGCAAGAGAATCGTTCTTACATAAGAAGTGAATGCCATAAAAACCAACCATAATAAAGTCGAAGGCTAACTCCTCACGGTATTCCCGCAAGAGGTGCTCTCCGATAATTATATTATACGCCTATGATATTGAAAGAATCCATACATTTCGGACACCCACATAAGCCTTTACATGCAGCTACGAATATCCTCTTTCAGGGGTCCACCACCCTGTATTGTCACAACCAAAACCACTTGACATGCAAAGGCAATTCTTGTACCGGAAAGGTTTCCTTATCATGATGCAACTATCGTGCCAAATCCCATGGGCTTAGAGCCGACCTTTGAGGCATCCACGTTGACAAAAGAATATCCACCGGACCGCGAGTCAGATATTGGGAGTGCAAATGGGGGCACTTCATATCTACTTATCGATGAATGCGAAACTTTTCAAATAATTCTTCACTTTCAGAATAGATTAGAATTCTTTTCTTCTCAATAAAAATATTAAAGTCCGAATAGGGTTTTCCGTCCGTGTCTGTTAGGTTTACAACATCATTGCAAATAGCTATAGAATAATCGGGGTCTATTGTTGTCAGTACTTCGTGCATAGTTTTGAGGAGTTTTGGACTGAGAATACCTTCATTTGTTATCTCGATAGACACAACTCTATCTTGACTAAAGTAATCTTCAACAATAAAGAAATCACCTTCATCTTTCATTTCTAAATTATAGTCGATCTCGTGGTCCTCTTTATCCATAGAGAAACCGCATTCTCCGAGCGTCCAATGGTTCCAATGCTTCTCAAGTGCTAATTTAATCTGGCTTATTACGAATTCATACTCTTCTTCAAATAGCATCTTATGATGATCTGTGTTACCCAGCAATGGATTGTGAGGATTTTCAAGATATCGATTCTTTGTTTCCTCGTCAATCACGATGATGGGAACGGATATATCAATCATTTCGTAGTTCTTTCTGCCTGTGCTACTTTCAGAGACACCCGAAAAGGGGTCAGAACTATTTATTACTTTTTCGTTGCCTTACCGGCTTGTTTTTTGGTCTTCCGCGGGGGCGGATAGTCAGGTCTAGGTTTAGTTTCTTGGCTAAGCGGTTCACCCACTTGGATTCACCGAAGGGG
>JAFGTN010000429.1 GCA_016934075.1 Pirellulales bacterium | reverse complement strand
CCCGTCGCCGTTGTCGGTAATCACGGCCCCGGAAGTGCTGGTGGCGTCCACCGACACCAGGCTGAATGTATCGCCGTTATCGGGATCGTAGTCGTTGCCGAGAACATCGATATCGATGGCCGTCTCTTCATCGGTCTCGGCCGTGTCATCATCCACCGCCACCGGTGCATCGTTAACGCCCGTTACGGTAATCGTGATGGTACCGGTGGCCGTGCCGCCGTTGCCGTCAGAGACGGTATACTCGAACGTGTCGTCGACCGTCTCGCCGTCGGCCAGGGCCTTCAAAGAGGCCGAAACCGTGGGATCGTAAGTCCACGCGCCGCTAGTCGGGTCGATGGTAAATGCCGCGCCCTCGGCGGTGGTGCCCGAGGACGGGCTGAATTCCGGAGTGTCACCGGCGTCCGGGTCGTCGACCAGGCCCAGGAGAGATCCGCTCGTGGCCGTATCGGCGTTGGTGGCTCCGCTATCGTCGGCGGCCGTGGGATCGTCGTTGACATTTTCGATCGTGAAGTCGATGGTCAAGTGCGCGGTTTTCTCGCCGTCCGGAGGATCGCCCGTGTCGGTCACATCGAATGTGATCGAGGCCGGGCCTGCATAGTCCGGCGTGGGCGAGAAGTGTACGGTGTAGCCGTCGCCGTCGAGAATCGCGGTGCCACCCGTCGCGCTGACGTTCTCGAAAACCAACTGATCGTCGGGCGTCTCCTGATCGTAGACCTGCTCGCGGAGGTCGATGTCGAAGTCCGTATCTTCGACGGCATCGATCGCCGGAGCGGCCGGGTCGACGATGGGCGGCCTGTTGTACGCGCCTACCTCGATTTCGATCGAAAGCCTGACCGTCTGCGCAGGATCCTTCGAACCGTCACCAGGGTGCGCCGCGGTATTGTATGCGATGTCATCCGTGTCGGTCACGTCGAATTCTATCTCAGCCAAGCCGTTGAAACCTGCCGTCGGGGTGAATTCAACCATGTACCCATCGTCGAACGTAACCGTGCCGTTGCTGCAAGTAACATTCGAGAACACAAGATCCTCGTCGGCCGTTTCCACATCACTGACGTAGTCGCGGAGATTGATCTCCACGGGCACGTTCTCATCGGTGAGCACCGGCACGGGGCCATCCACGTACGGTTCGTCGTTGATGGGATCGAAATGGACAAAGAACCGCCTTTGGTCTACTACACCGGGGCTGACCGCGTCATCGTCGGTCCCTTTTACAACAAAGATCACATAACCGGAATCATTTGCGGGCTTTGAGACTATAACAGTATGACCGTCCGGCTGAAAATCGGCCGTGCCACCTATGACAATGCCTACTTGTTCTAATGTAAGGCCGGAGTCGGGCGTTTCTTCATCGCTGAAGTAGTTATAAAGATCGACAGTATACGGTACATCTTCTTCACCATGAATCCACGTCTCTTCGTCACAAACAGGCGGGTCGTTCACACCGGTGATGGTAACATAAACCGTGGCGGTATCCGTGCCGCCGTTGCCGTCGGAAATAGTGTAGTATATCTCGTCGGTGGCTACTTGGCCGCGCTGAAGATCGTCTAAACCGGCAACACCGGTGGGATCATATTGCAAGCTACCGTTGCCGAGAATTGTGACCGCGGCGCCTGCAGCGCTGGTGGCTTCGGTAACGGTAAGCGTGTCGCTGGTATCCGGATCGATGTCGTTGCCAAGCACATTGAATGTTGCAACCACATTTTCGTCGATGTCTTCCGTATCATCGACGGCATCCGGAGCATCGTTCACGCCGGACACGGTAACCGTCACTGTGGCGGGACCGCTCCTGTTTCCATCTTGATCTTCGATGGTGTAGGTAAAGGTGTCCTCAAGCGTTTCACCCACGGCTATTGAATCCAAATCGACCGCGCCGCTGGGATTGTAAGTCAGGGTGCCGTCGCCGTTGTCAGTAATCGTGGCGCCTAAAGTGCTTGTGGTCGAACCAAGTAGAATAGTATCAACAGCGGCGGTACCGCCGTAATCGTTCCACGCAACATCGAAAGTAACAGGCGTGCCTTCATCGGTTTCGGCGCTATCATCCATTGCGCCCTCGACAACCTGGATATTGAGGATCGCGATGGCGGTCTGGCCAACCTCGTCCTTTGCCGTTATCGTAACGGTGGCCGTACCTTCCATTTCCGGCTGCAACACCAGCTTGAGCACGTAGTCTTGCGCATAATCATCTACCGCATTGCCGCCGTCCTCCAGCGTTGCGGTCAACAAGTCCGTGTTTGTGTTGGGAATAATACTAAGCGTGAGCATATCCCCATCCTCGAAATCGAGATCATCAAAGAGAGCCGGATCGACGAGTGAGATCATATGCTCTAAGATATAGTTGTTGACTTTGAGATCAGTCTGTCCAACTACCGTCGGGGCGTTGTTTCGCGTAATTGTGAGTGTACTTTCATACTCATTACCGGCCGTGTCAGTTGTGACAATCGTGCATTCGTTCTGATTCCAAGCCAGCGGAACGTCGGTGAACTCAAATTTCCCGTCACCGTCGGAATCGACTTCAGCCGTGTAGGGAGTGCCGCTTCCATTGAGTACGGTCAAAGCCACCTTGACTTCCGCTTCGGTAGTGCCCGTGAGGGTTACGAGCGTCAAGGTCGTTAGTTGATCTCCAATGGTTTCAGTGTCGGATGCTTCATCCAGATCGAATTCCGACACCTCGGCACCGGTCGTATCCAAGGTGATCTTCAAAAGGTCCGATTGTTCACTGGCGTTGCCGGCCAGGTCGGTATATATCGTCGTAAAGTACCAGTCACCCTCGGCGAGGTCGTTTTGTCTCGAAATTTCTACCGGACTAGCGGCAATTTCCTCGCCGACTAATTCGTTAATGTTTCCGTCTATGTCAGTAATATAGAGTTGCACCAGATCGCCGGTCTCGGCTTCCATGCGGAATGTAGGTGTTGCATCGTTGGTGATGTCGTCATCATCGTTTAGGCCGCTATCGCTCTCCGCCACCAGGTCGGGCGCGGCGGGCTTGTCGGGCGCTACCGTATCGAGCGTAAACTTCACGTCTCCATACGTACTCGTGTGGCCCAAAGTGTCTTCAGCAGAGAACGTCAAAGTATATTCGGTGTTTTCGACGATTGCGGCGCCGATGAGTTCTTCCAGACGATCCTTACTGAGCCTGAACGAGCCGTCGCCGGCAAGATCGCCGAGGATGTTTTGCGCGGGTTCTCCGTCGATGCTCACTGTGAAGGATTTTACCCCGTTGGGATCATCGACAGAGCCTATAATGGCAAGCTCGTTGGTAACACCGTCCGTGTCGCTACGTCCGCTATCGACTTCTAATCCGGCATCGATGACCGGATTGATATCAGCGTCTACCACAACGAGACCAATCCCCGCCCGGCCAAGGTTGGCATACATGTGCTGCATGTCGAAGCCGTCGATACAACCATCCAGGTTTACGTCCAGACCTTCGTGGTATTGGTCAACGTTCAAATCGATGCCCAGTGAGCGGTAGTAGCGGGCAGTATAGCTGTTCCAGTAGCCGTCGGTTTGAACCGATGCGGCACTGGCCTGGTTGTACTCGGCGGAGCTTATGATCCCGTCACCGCTCATATCGCCGGGCAGGAACACATCCAACTGGCACTTGCCGGCCGTTCCGTGTTCGGTCTTGATAGTAACGGTATAGGTTCCCGGCCCGAGTTCGGCCAGAAAAAGGCTGTCCGTAACACCCGGCATGTCATCGGTCGAAAAGATGGGGGCAATGCTGCCGTTCACGTTCTCTATCCAAGGAACGGCAGGATCCATGGAACCATCGGGCGAACAAACTTGCAGCCCCAACAAATGTGTTCCACTGCCGGCTGGAACGGTGATCTCCATCTGCGTCCCGTCGACGATTTCACCGACGTCGGAGCCGAGAAAATTGACGGCCAGCAGCCGCCGCTCTTCAAGAGTTTCAAGGATTGGCGAAAATTTGGACCAATGTTTAGTTTGACGATTTTGAGTTCTACCCGATTTTCGGTTTTGTTTTCTTCCGAAAAGACGCCCGATTCTTCTCATGGTTGTTCCACCTTGGCGAGATGAGTTTGCCGACAACGGTCAATAAAGCCCCGCAAAACAAAAAGACGCAAATATCCACCGCAATCTTTTGTTGCTATGCAAGACAGGAAATGCGTGCTTCATGCACTGAAGCTACTATCCAAGACAGGTAAATTGCCCTTATTCCTTGATTCTCATTAGGGTTAGAAAAAATGTCAAGAACTTTGCGGACAAAACGGGATAGTACCATGGGGGCAGATTTGAGGGTTAGTCAAGCAAATGGGCCACCATCGCCAATGCAGGTTCATTTTACGCAAACACTTGCCAGAATAGCACTTAGAATATCAAGCCGGCCCAAAATACAACCGGCTCAAATATCAACAAGGGGAAAAGAGGCTTAGCCAAGCCGCACCACCACTATAGACCTTCAGAACGTCCCAAAACGCAAGGTCCAGAAAGGCGGCGAAAAAAGAGGTGTTTTACGACTTACTAACTAAACAACACCGTCCACAAGATGCAAAATCACCGAACCCCCGTCGGGCGTTTAGCAATTTCGACTTCAATCTGACGTGTCTGACCTCGACGAATCAGCGTCACCTTGGCAATCGAACCGATCTCGTTTTGCCCCACGGCCAAATGTAAGTCGTGCGGCGTATCGATGGGCTGTCCGTTCCACCGCGTAATCACGTCGCCCGGAACAATACCGGCCTTGTCGGCCGGCGAGCCTGGTACAATTCGCCAAATCAGCACGCCGTCAGTGCTTTCCAGCCCCAACCGCTCGGCCAGGTAAACATCCAAAGGATACGGCTCCGCACCCAACCACCCACGAGGCACGGCGCCTTCTTTTATCAAATGCTCGGTGATCTCTTTTGCGATCCGACTGGGGATGGCAAAGCTGATACCGCGATAAGTTTGGCCCACTATGGCCGTATTAATGCCCACTACCTGGCCCTTCATATCGACCAGCGGACCACCGCTATTACCGGGATTCACGGCTGCGTCGGTTTGCAGAAAATCCTGGTTATCCAACCTCTCAATCACTTTTTTACGGCCCTTTGCACTGATTATGCCCGAGGTCACCGTACGCATCAGCCCGAAGGGATTACCGACGGCAATCACCGGATCACCAACTTCCAACTCGCTACTGTCCCCCCACTCGGCAGACTTCAGGTTGGGCGCATAGATTTTCAACACGGCCAGATCGCTGGGCGGATCCACGCCCACGATCTCGACTTCCTCAATCATGCGACCATCGCTAAGCTGCACATTGATCAATTTGGCGCCTTCTATCACATGATAATTTGTCACAATATAGCCGGAGCCGCCTATGAGCACACCCGACGCCTTACCCTGGCTGGGAACGTTACGAGGTTGATAGGCGCCCATACCTATCGGCACAAGAACAGTCTGCGCCCGCACGGCCTCAATACCTACCACCGAAGGATCGATACTTTTTGCAACCAGCGGAATTATCCCCTCGTTGACGGGCAGATCTTTAAGTAGCTCCTTCGCATCTTCAGCCTGAGTCTCTTTCGCATCCCGCAAAGCTTCTATCCTGGCTCTCTCGCGCCCCCTCTCGGCCGCATACCAAATCTGATTGGTCAAATACGGTAACGATATCAAGATAACCAACACCGCAAAAACCACCACCAGAGTTTTACTCCGCCTAGGCATCCTTACGTCATAAGGGTGAATACTGGTTTGCGTCATGGCTCTTCCTCAACAATCTCCAAACTCACTTTTTATTACGCCCGCTCTCAGATATCAGTTTACCACCTCTTGCGAAATCGAGTCGAGTAGCCCACCCCACAGGATGGTGACGTTGACAAAATATTCGAAAAAAATACACAAAGTCGATCCGTAGAATTAATACGTTTTCCAGCTTGAAACCATCGAAAGAACTTGAGCATTGATCATTGAATCTTGATCATTCCATTTCCCCCTTCCCCACACACCCTACCTTCACACTGCCGACATGCTAGAATGAAATTAGGATGGAGTGGGCTGGACGATCGCCGGTCGGATTTGCGGATCGTCACATCGATCCTTTACTAATCCGACGGGAGGAAAGTCCGGGCTCCAGAGAACACGGTGATGGGTAACACCCACCGGCCGCGAGGCCCGGGAAAGTGCAACAGAAAGCAAACCGCCCAGTCAAGATTTATCTTGCCCGGGTAAGGGTGAAACGGTGAGGTAAGAGCTCACCAGCGGATTGGGCGACCAGTCCGGCTAGGTAAACCCCACCGGGAGAAAGGTTAAACAGGAAGCAGCGCTTCGGCCGGGCTTTTGCCAGGTAAAGCGCGCGGGATTGTTCGTTCCGTTAACGACTTCCGGGTAAACCGCTTGAGGGGTCGGGCAACCGGCCTCCTAGATAAATGATCGTCACCCCGTCGGCATCCGCCGTGCGGGGAACAGAATCCGGCTTACAGGCCCTCTCCATCCTCTCTATCTAATCAGCCTCATCTGCTGCAACGGCCCCGTCATTCGGCACCAGTTGTTCGTCGATAGCTTGTAAAAGCTTCGAAATACAAAGCTTATTGAGGCTGGTTCGACGCTCTTGTGCTTCCTCGCGTAGTGCGTGGTGCAAACTTCGTGGAAGCCGCACGGTAATCATCTGCGTCGGTTCGGCCACACGCGGTGGCGAGGTCGTATTTTCTCGAAGTTGTTTGAGCATTTGCTGGATCTCTTCCCCAGCGGCCGATTGCTCGAAATCAGCCAATTCGCCCGGTGTGGGAAAAGCCTGCCGGACGAGACCTTCCAGGCCCAACACCTCGCGAAAAAATGTTACCCAATCGGGCTGCTGACGGTGCAGTGCTCGAGCTACTTCCAGCACGGTTTGCGCTTTCTCAGCGATGTCGGTCGGCGACTCTATCACAATAATCTCCTTATATCCGTGGTGAATTCAGGTATATGCAGGAATTCTGCAGCCCGGTCAATGACTGACAGGCTGCCCAAGCATTGAGCAGCCCCGTTTTTGGGCACCGCCGCCCATTATCCGCGCACATAAAACGCCTCGTCGTAAATGCTATCACAGCAAGGACATCTGACACGATTCCCGTTTTTCAAAGTGTCTAGTATGTTGGTACTGGTATAAACCGGCCGCGAACAACGAGTAATCAGCTAAATACATGAGCCCAGTAGAATTATTGACGCGTTTTTTTTCACTGCTATAATCAAAAGTGGTCGACACGTCTTCGATCGTTGTCAGGCCAAGGAACGAATACACCCGGAACAGAGAAACTCGAAAAAAGACTTCTGGCGCCCCACACGGAAGATCCGTATCCTGCGTCATATTTCTTGGAACAAAGAGATTTTTCCCTAACAGTGGACAAGGAGGCTATATGTCCATCGCAGTACAGTGCCCAAAGTGCGGACGCGGCTATCAAGTTCGAGACGAACTAGCCGGCAAACAGTTTAAGTGCCAATGCTCAGAGGTTATCGCCGTAGCCGCACGCTCCACCCTAACTGACCTCTTAGACGAAGAACTTCACGTCGAAGTAGATCCCACAAAAATTACCTGCCCCACCGAATGGGCCGCGGCTTCGGGCAATGCCGAACTGGCTAACGAGCTGCACAACAAGATGTCCACCGGACTGCGACACAACCAGACTTTCATGATCGGACTGGTCGGCGGAATAGCCGCCATCATGCTGTTAATCGGCTTAGGCGCTATCCTGTTTTCCGGTTCTTAGAAAAAACAACTACAAATACCTACCAGCAACACTAAACTTGCACCACATAGGCGTCATCGGCTGCTTCTGAGCCATTGACGCTTTTTTATATATATCAACTGGACTTTTGCAAAATTGCGAGTCAAGGGCACATGTAAAAGAAAGCTTTGCGAAGCGAAGGTTTCTTTT
>JAFGTN010000428.1 GCA_016934075.1 Pirellulales bacterium | reverse complement strand
GCTCCCCAAAACCTGCTCCATATGTTATGAGAGTCTTTAGCGCCGGATATGGCAAGGAGACTTTCGATGCAGAAACGACAAGGCAAGTGTCACACACCTGAACAGATCATCAGGAAGTTACGTGAAGCGGACACGATGTTGGCTTCTGGCAAGACGATTGGCCAGGTGGTTCAAGTGCTTGAGATTAGTGAACAGACGTTCCATCGTTGGCGTCATCAGTACGGTGGCATGAAGGCAGAGGAGGCGAAGCGGCTGAACGGACTTGAGCAAGAGAACAAGCGGCTGAAGAAGCTGGTATCCTGCTTCCGAGCCAAGTTGTTTCCTTGGTCAACAGGTCGTAAAGTCTGCATTTTTCCGTAGGTGAGCTGCGCCAGACCCAACTAGCAGGTGTATTTATACCGCCAACAGTGGGTGTCTATTTGCGGCCATATTCTGAATAATACGGAAAGGTCTATTGCCTTTTCATATAATTAGAGATACAATATTTGAAGATGCACATCATGTACTGCCTAAATTGGATATTGAATATATTGAATGTACAAGTAGTGCTGCTTTGATCGGCAGAAGAAGTTCAGAGAAGTTTGTCGATGGTTTTGGACCCAAACGGTGGCCATGATATTGCGGTCAACGGCATGAACTCTACGATGAATCATCAACTCCAAGAAGCGATCGCGTGTACGTCGGAAAAAGCTGCGGGTGCGCGTGGGGGAAAGAGAAAATATGGAAATAAACTATGGCGGCATCCATTCAAGCGTCGCATCCTGGTTCCTTATCGGATTGCAATGGCAATCGCTGTTATGGAAATGGGAATAAGTGAGTATTCGGTAATTGCCAGAGCCGTGGGGCTAACTGCCAAGGAAGTCGAGCGTGTAGACATTGCTGATGACACGTCAGTAAGGCAGCTTGCTTTGGCACGAATACCCGCTGGCGTATATTTTAAACTTGACCATTTCGTGCGATGTCCCAAGTGTCTTGGCGACGTGAGGATCGCGCCATGTGTTGCCTGCCGCAGTTCTTAAAGAAATTATTCATTCTACTTGCCATCGGATTATTGTAATGTCTTCGTTCATGGAAAGGGAGCTATCGATGCCACGCGCCGTCCGCATCACACGCGATGTTTTTTTGAAAGATCGGCAAGGAAGAACATTCGCTGACGTGCTGGAAGATTCTGAACAGCCGTTTGACGAAGTGCTGGCCTTCTTCGATGATGCCGAGAGGCAACGTCGCATGGAGGATGCCGAGATTCATCACGACAGAGCGGCCTTGTCCGGTGTCGTCCGAGAATTTGAATCGCATCCGGCTATAGATCTCTTTCTTTCCTCAAATGACTCGACGCACACGAAACGTTTTCGGCAGGCCGTGGGGGTAGTGGTTCGTATCGTCATGCAGAAACGAGGGTGGAAGAAAACAGGCAAAAAGGGATCGCTGGGGGTTAGAACCAACGCGGCAAGAAGCACGAAAACGCCTGGAGCCTGCCATAATACCGGTGGGCTGGCATTCTGGTTTCTGCGCGCGGAGCGTTATGAACGAAGCGATGGAATGCCGTTTCGCTCCGTGAAGGAACGCAGCTTGGAAAGTAAGCGACTTGCGAGGAACTAAGTTGTGGCATTTAATGTTAAATAGGAGTGATATAAGTGAATGCTTTCTCCGTGTGGATCCGTCCTTTGGGAGGCAACTGTCGGGTGCGAGTCGACGGCATCAAGAATGCCCAGTGGCTTATCGATCGTCTTGCCAAGTCCTTTGTTTTTAAGACCAGCGAGCCGATGGACAAGGATCGAGGTTCCTTGTCTTGCACTTTCCGTGTGGCATACAGTTCACAGATTTCTCACCGAGGACTTGAGAAACTGCTAGCCGCTATCCCGGAAGTGAACTTGATGATGGAACCGGCGTGACTGTAAAGGGCGGCTGGTTGAATTAAGGATTCGACCATAGAGTTCCGTTGAAAATAATCATCATAATAAGACAACGTTCTTCTTTGACCAAAACGAACCCAAGAGAGAATCCATGTCAAAAGACCGGAACACCTTTCTCAAAGTGCAGAGAGAGATGGAGAAAAAGCGAAAAGCCGAGGAAAAGAGAAAACGACGCCAGAAGAAGAAGGATGAGACTATCCCCGCCGGCGAATCAGCTATTGTCGATCCTTCATCCATCGAAGAATAGAAGCGTTCCAATCGGCGGCAGGCACGTGCCGTCACCTGCCGACGATTGGCTCAACCAATCCATGCTATAGAACAACCTGCTTGCAGTGGAGCAGCCTGAACGTGGTGTTTTGGCGCAACGCTGCAGAACAATTATTTAAGGAATATGACAAATGCCACAAGGCAACATCAAGCGGCTTACAGACAAAGGCTTCGGGTTTATCGACACCGGGGGCAACAAGGACTTGTTTTTTCACTCGTCATCTCTCGAAGGAGTGGAATTCAATGCACTCCGAGAAGGACAACGGGTATCATACACGGAAGGGCGTGGACAGAAAGGACCATGTGCCGAAAACGTTAAGCCGGCCTGACGGAATAGCGAGTAATACGCATTCAAGTTTGAAACTGCGCGTCCATCTTCACCAAAGCCGCGCGTTTTCCGGAAGGTAAACACGCGGCGGAGCGCAGGATCAATCGATAATTGGTTTTAAAATTCACGTTCAACCATGGGAGACACAAACATGGGAGATAAGGGAAGTAAAGACAAAGGCAAAAGGGAACAACAAAAAAAGGCCCAGCTTAGTCCAAAGGAAAAACGGAAAATAAAAAGAGATAAGAAGAATAAATAAATGGAAAAATCTATCATGTCCCGACCACGAGATATTGATTACGCCGCTGCCGCCGTAAAAAAGGCGATTCATGAAAAGTTCAACAACATCGACCTCGAAAGCCTTCAGGTAATGGCGGGCGAACGGACGATCTATGTTGAACATGACGGACAAAATGCCGAAGGTGCAAGAGGTGTTTTGCTCGCCGCCGTTCGCAAGGCAAAAAACTACGCCGACTTTTGGGAAGTCCTGGCCAACGACGACAAGATCATAAGCTGATCGCCGGGGCACCGGCTGGTTTTGCTAACCTTGTTCGGGTGCCGACATTCCGTGACGTACCCGTCATGATGAAAAGGTTTCGACATGAACTTCATTACCTGGTTCAAGAGTTATTTTTCGTATCGCGGAAGGGCTCTCTCACTGTATCGGAGCGGCATGGCGAAGGCAAATAAACACGACTACAACGGTGCTATCACCGATTACTCAGCTGCAATTCGGGCGCCCAATATCCCGACAGACGTGAAGGCGATGACGCTCTACAATCGGGCACTTGCGTATTCCGCGATTCATGAAGACGAAAAATCGGTCGAGGACCTTACGGCTGTGCTGGAGATTCCTGGATTGGCCAAGAACATCAAAAAAGAGGCCCAAGAACGGCGGGAACGGCTTCGGCGTCGCGATGAAAAAGAAATGGATCGGAAGGCGCAACGGAAACAATAATAGCCCGCGATGACGGTTACGAGATCAACTTGCCGCTGATGGAGTTGGAAGTACCCGACGACAGTCCCAACTTCAAGTTCATCGAGGACTACTGGTACTGGTTCGGACACTGGAACTCGCAATGACGAACAATACTGGACTCTCGCTACCATTAAATGCTGAACCTTCCTATCACGCCTACCTCTAACTCGAGAAAATAATGGAAAAGGTCAAGGAAAATCCCACGAACCAGGACGAAACTACATCGGTGAAACAGCCTGCGGAAGCGGATCTCGAGGCATGGATCAAGTCCCAAGTATTGGCGAAGATCGGCAAACCTCTCCGGCTAGACCGCGTGGAGGTTTCTCTGCACCACGGCAACAAGTATCGCGTAAACATCTGGCAGCAGTCTGAACCGGATAGAAACCTCGCCTTAACTATTACTCCCCGTATTGGGCCGTCCTATTATTTGACGGTGTCGGGTACGGGCGAAATCATCGATAGTAACCCGCCGCTGACCAGATTGTGCCCTTCGGATTGATTAGCATCCAAGAGCGATTGGGAGTGGACCATGGAACCGCTAATTCTTCTTGGCCGCACGGAGATCAGGCGGCTCGATCAAGGTGAAAAGAAGGACCTCCTCGCCAGTGACGGTGCTGATGTCATGGTGCATGCTCAGCACCTTGACACCGGTGATCTCTTGGACCATCGCTTCCAAGATAGGCCGCGCTGTTTCGACCAGATGAGTCCTTACTTGCTTGAGCAAGTCCCTTCCTTTCTCAGCCGGTAGAGCATTAACCAAGTGCTGTTCGGCAGCGGTCAAAACGCCTTCAAGGCGGACCACGAGGAGATCGACCAGCAGGTGGGTGTGAATGCCCTTGGGACCCCGGCCCATATGTTCCTGCTCAAAGCGGTTAACTCCTTCACAAATAGCTGCTTCGAGTTCCCCCAGTGTTCTCATGACAACCTCGTATACCCCGACTAGTGGTGCAAAAAGGCGGGAATCCACATTTGGGATATGTGCCCCCCGAATCTCTCAAGTTATCCCACCGCCAACCTGAGGAAGTGTAACATATTTGTAAAAGAGGTGAAAGTGCTATTGCCTTCTCCGATCGGCGGCGTATGATCTAAATAGTGAGAGTCGTGAATGGTTTTATTGCGACTTTCGCCAACACAGTCTTCGGACGACTAAACGAAGAGCAACCCGGATCTGCCGGGGGGCTCGTTGATGAGTAAGCCGACGTGGTCGAATACCTGCGGGTGTTCAGCCACGTCGGCTTTTTTTGTTCTTGTCGGCCAGAATAGTGCGGACGAACGATTTTATCACAGAAAGGTATAGAGACATGTTAACAACCCGATGGCAGCCTTTGGGCACGGCGTGGCCGGAGACGAAGCGTTTGCAGAAGGAAATGGAGCAGTGGTTGCGCCGAGTTGGGATGAACGACCCGCGTCGTTCTGCCCAGAGCGTCTATCCTCCACTCAACCTGTGGGAGGACGACAACAACCTGTACGTTGAAGCGGAGCTTCCCGAGCTTGAGTTGACCGACCTGGAAATCTTCGTCGACGGTGACAACCAACTGTCGATCAAAGGCGAACGCAAGCAACCCGAGCGGGAAAACGGCACGTGGCACCGTCAGGAGCGAAGCCATGGCAAATTCTCGCGGTTGGGCGAGTTGCCGCAATACGTAGATAGCGAAAAGGTCACGGCCGAATTAAAGCACGGTGTGTTGACCATCACGTTGCCCAAACGGAAGGAATCCAAGGCTCGACGGGTCGAAGTCAAAGCCAATTGATTCCGACACGGGCGCGGGTCTCCGCCTGCCAACTTGGCAGGTCCGCTCAAGAGCGGTCACGCCCCGGAATTGGGCCTCGCCAGGAGAGCAGCGCTCATTGCAATTGAAAAACAACTGTTTCCAACACATCTTTTAACAAAGTGGAGGTACAAACCATGTCAACAACTTTAACCCCCGAAGAAACCCGCAGCGACGTCACCCCAGTCGAACGCACGTCAGGTGGGACTACCTACAGTCCGCGGTTCGACATTTGGGAAGACAACGACGAGACAATTCTGTACGGCGATCTGCCCGGTGTCACGCCGGAGGACTTGGAAGTTCGCTTTGAAAACCCCGTGCTGACGATTCACGGCAAAGTCAGTTCGCGTCACAACGACATCAAGTTATTGCACGGCGAATATGGTATCGGCGATTTCCACCGTACGTTTACAATCGGCGAAGCGATCGATACCGAAAGGATCTCCGCCGAATTGAAGAACGGCGTCGTCACGGTGCACTTGCCAAAGAGTGAAAAGGTGAAACCGCGTCGCATCGAAGTCACATGCTGCTGATGCAAATAGCCCCCATTTTTAGAAGGAACAACGGACATGAAAAACAATATTGAATTGGCGGAGTCTGGTCAACAGTATGCTGCGGCATATGCTGCACACTATACCGGGCGGGATTTGCCCCGGGCACTTCAGCTCTACAGGGAGGTCATGGCATCGCACCCGGGCACACGGGAAGAAGGCTATGCCCGGTCGCAGATCCAAAACATCGTGAACAGCGTAGTTCCGAAGCAAGAACTCCTGGATGCTCAAATCGAACTGGCTGTTGCGCACTTTTAGCACTAGGCCCCACCTGATGACGGGCAGGTTCCTGCCAGGACACTTGCTTAGGAACTGTACACGTAGCGTCGATAGGGGTGTTTGATGAATAGGGAGACTGGTTTCATGCACGCGATTGGATTGGTGGAGACGAAGGGCTTGGTTGGTTTGGTGGCAGCGGCTGATGCCATGGTGAAAGCCGCTAATGTCCAAGTCGTGAAGCAAATTGGAATTGGGGGAGGTCTGGTCACGCTGATCGTCAAGGGCGACGTGGCCAGCGTGCGTGCGGCCGTCGAAGCAGGCACCCGCGTGGCCGGCCAGTTGGGCGAAGTGGTTAGCAGTCATGTGATTGCAAATCCGGCAGAAGGCGTAATCGAGGCTTTTTTGGCGTAACGCCTTCGGGTGTTCCGGCACGTCGGCCTAGAAGTTTTTCGTAATGTGTGACGTTTACAAATACCCAGGGAGTAGTCCCATGAAAACGATCGACCCAACTATGGCTGAGCAGGTCGCTCAAGCGATCAGCGTTTTTCAGGAGCGGCGGACCGGCTACCCGCCCAAAGCCGTGACCGTTGTGCTGAGCGATGACACGCTGGTCGTCACACTGCACGAGGCGCTGTCGCCCGCCGAGAAGACCCTGGCCAGCACCCCAGAGGGCGCTGCTCAGGTGCAGGAGTATCACCGAGAGCTCTTCAAGGATTCCGTCGGCTTGCTGCGAGAAGAGATCAAGCGCATCACCGGGGTCGCGGTGTGCGAAGCGGCGGCGGAAGTGGAAATTACAACCGGCGCCGTTGTGCATGCTTTCACGAGCGGCACGATGGTGCAGGTGTTCCGGCTCTCCGGCAAAATCTCCGCGAACGCCTGGAACGGGAGTAAAGTAAGCGATTAATCACAAAACACGGAGGGTTTGACATGTTAGTACTGTCAAGGAAAAAGCGTGAATCGGTCGTAATCGGAGGGTCCGATGGCATTCATCGCCTGCTGAAGGTCACGGTGCTTGGTATTCGAGGCACCAACGTGAAACTGGGCTTCGAAGTCGATGCCGATATCCCTGTTCATCGTTTAGAGGTTTGGGAACGAATCAACGGGAACGGCCAGACGAAGAGCCAGACAAGATGTTCAACCCCGCCTGCTGAGTGAAGATGGTGGGGATATGCCCCGCTTCACCGGTTGTGTTGCATTGAGATGGTAATCAGGGATCTGTTGGTGTTCTAACAAATGATCCCAACTTTTTCCAAGGAGAATTTTCTAATGTTCGAAAACTTACCCATCTATGCAGTGATTGGCGTGGTGGTCGCCGCGATCGCACTGATCGCAGCCATCATTACCTTGATGTCCACTTTATTCACGGTCCAGCAACGCACGACTGCCATCGTGCAGCGCCTCGGAAAATTCGTACGGGAAGCCGGGCCGGGCCTCAACGTCAAGATCCCCTTCCTAGATAAGGTGGTAGGACGCATCAATCTGCGGGTCCAGCAACTGGACGTCAGGATCGAGACCAAAACGGAGGACAACGTGTTCGTCCAAATGGTCGTCGCCGTACAGTTCTACGTCCTGCCTGAGAAGGCCTACGACGCGTTTTATAGGCTCGATGACGCGCGCCGTCAGATAACGTCATACGTCTTCGACGTCGTCCGGGCCCAGGTGCCCAAGATCAAGCTCGACGACGTCTTCGAGAAGAAAGACGAAATCGCTGACATTGTCAAGGCCGAACTGGCCCAGGTAATGGAAGGCTTCGGCTACGGAATACTCAAAGCGCTCGTCACCGACATCGACCCGGATCCCAAAGTGAAACAGTCAATGAACGAGATCAACGCGGCACAGCGGATGCGGGTGGCGGCGACTGAGAGGGGGGAGGCGGACCGAATCCTTAAGGTCAAGGCCGCCGAAGGCGACGCGCAAAGCAAAGCCTTGCAGGGTCGGGGAATTGCCGATCAGCGGCAGGCCATCGTCGCCGGACTGCGAGATTCAGTAGACGAGTTCCAGAGGTCCGTGCCGGGCACGACAGCGAAGGACGTGATGAACCTCGTCCTAATGACCCAGTACTTTGACACGTTAAAGGAAATCGGGGCCTCGTCGAGGTCGAATACAATCCTGATTCCACACTCGCCGGGCAGTCTTGCCAGCCTGAGCGAACAAATTCGCAATGCCATGATCGAGGCCAACCAGACGGTCGAAGGTTCCAGAGTTCAGCCGGAAGCCTTTGCCGGCGTCGGTATTGGCGAGTGAGAAATAAATGAACCATATACAAATAAGAGTAAAACACCCGGTCAGAAGATATCCAACTAATGTGCTTGACTATCTTCGAGCAATCGCGCCCTCTGACCAGAAGCAACACTAAACAAAAGGGTGGTGTATTATGTTGTCAGTAGACCAACTCATTCAACGTCTCTCTGCTGAAGTCGCGGCTGCAACGGAGCGAATTCATGTGCTCCAAAATGAGGCAGCTAAAGTCTTTCTTGGCCAGGAACAGCGATTTGTGCGTTTCATTGCAGTGGCGGAGCGTATCAACGCGATCTTATTGCCACGTATCGAAGCGTTCACGAAAGTGAACGTTTTCAAGGACATCATACAAGACGTGAGACTGGAACTGCGAGGTCCCGAGGCACGGGGATTTCACGGTAGAACGACAACGCTCACCGTTCCCTCTTCCGACGCATGTCCGGGGAAGGTTGAACTTTCCTTCCGTCTTGGCCATGACGGCCCCATCGAGAACGCCATCATGGATTATCACCTGGAGATCCTTCCCATCTTCATCAAGTTCGACAGCCACGATGAACTGGTCATCCCGATCGATAATCCTGACGAGGGCGCCATCGCGGCGTGGATCGACGACAAGCTGGTTGGATTCACTCAAACTTACTTCGAGATGTACTTTACGGAGCAATACCAAAAGCAGAGCTTCGAGATGGACCCCGTGATGAACATTCGCTTTCCGAGAGCGTTTGCCGCGGGACAAAAGGAATACCAGGGGCACACTTATCACTTCTACACAAAAGAGTCCTTACAGGCATTCGAAAAGTTCCCATCACAGTATGTCGAGGCTCGCTAAATCATGAAAGTACTACTGATCTATCCGCCGACGCCGGACACGTTCTGGAGCTTCAAGCATGTGTTGCGTTTCGTCTCGAAACGCGCCGCATTTCCGCCGCTAGGCCTTCTGACGGTGGCCGGGATGTTGCCCGCCGACTGGCATCTCAAGCTGGTGGACCTGAACGTACATCGTCTGACAGATGATGACCTGCGCTGGGCGGATTACTTGATGATCAGCGCCATGATCGTGCATAAGGCATCGGTATCAGACATCGTAAGTCGTTTTCGTCAGTTCGGCAAACCGATCATTGCCGGGGGACCGCTTTTCACAACCGGCCATGCAGACTTTCCTGATATCGATCATTTCGTGTTGGGCGAAGCCGAAGAAATCATGCCGCAGCTCATCGAAGACATGCGGTGTGGGACTCTCCGCCACACCTATACCGCGCCGAGCCGTCCTGACATCGCTCGCGTGCCGGTGCCCCGCTGGGATCTGATCGAGTTGCGCCACTACGTCACCATGGCTGTGCAGTTTTCGCGGGGATGCCCGTTCGATTGCGAGTTCTGCGATATTGTCGTCATGAACGGCCGGGTTCCCCGCACAAAATCGCCGGCCCAGTTGATCGCTGAACTCGAACAGTTGCGGTTGCGTGGATGGAAGGACATGGTCTTCGTCGTCGACGACAACTTCATTGGCAACAAGAAGCAAGCCAAGGCGTTGTTGCGAGAAATCATTCGTTGGCGGACACGCACTCGCGCCAAAATGGGTTTTATGACCGAGGCCTCGGCCAACATGGCAGACGACCCGGAACTCTGCGACCTCATGGTGCGCGCCGGTTTCAAGAAGGTTTTCGTCGG
>JAFGTN010000427.1 GCA_016934075.1 Pirellulales bacterium | reverse complement strand
TGAGGAAAGAATGACGAAGGCAGAATGACTAATGATCAATTCTGGTAACTGGAAACTGATAACTCAAGTCTTATGTCTTAAGTCCTAAGTCTTATGTCTGAAACCTGAAGTCTGAAGTCTGGTCACTGATAACTGATAACTCCTCGCTTCAGCACTTCGATCAACCGCTCGATATCCTGCTCGTTGTTATACGCGTGCATGCTGGCTCGCAGATTTCCCGCCCGACAGCTAACGGCCACGCCCTGTTCGATGCAGCGTTGCTTGAGAGCCTCGGTGTCCTGGTCCGGGAATTGAAAGACCACGATTCCGCTCTTATTAGTGTCATATTGGCTCGATGCATCGCTGCCGAACACGTCGCGGGGTGTTTTAATTTCTGCGCCTATACTGCTAAGCCGCTCGCAGGCATAGTCGCTGAGCTCGATAACGCGCTGCGATATGGCTGCCGTGCCGAAACTCTGGAGCAAGTCGATACTGGCCCCCATTGCCGCCAAGGCGCCCATGCATTGCGTGCCGCCTTCATATCTCGAGGCCATTTTACGCAATGGCTGTCCCAGGTCCGTGAATTCCGAGGGCCGCTCGACACTTCGCCAGCCGATAGCGCAGGGGCGCAGCTTGTCTAGATGCTCTCTGCGAATAAAAAACACCCCTGCTCCCTCCGGGCCAAGCATCCACTTATGGCTGTCGGCACAGGCAAAATCGATGGGCGTTTTTTTTACGTCCAACTCGAAAACGCCCAACCCCTGGATAACGTCCACGAACAAAAGGGCCCCTTGCGAATGCACGACTTCGGCCAACCGATCCAAATCGTGCCGCCAACCGCTGCTGTAGCTGACCCAACTCACCGATACTACTCGGGTACGCGCGTCACATGCCTCGACGATCCGCTCCAGGCTGGGGCGACCATCTTCCACCGGCACCATCCGCGTTTGCACACCGCGATCCGCCTGATTTGTCCAGGGATAAATATTCGCCGGGAACTCGTTGTCCAGCGTCACCACATTGTCGCCGTCTTTCCAGGGAAATCCCTCCGCCACAATGTTTATTCCATTGGTTGTATTATTGACCAGGGCGATCTCTTCCAACTCGGCTCCTACCATTCGGGCGGCGGATTGTCGCGCCGATTCCACTCGTTCGGACCAGCCCCCCCATACAATGTCGCCGTTATTGGCCGAATCATCAGCCCAACCGCTTAATACATCCCTAGCTGGGGATGACATGGGACCTATGGCGGCATTGTCCAGGTAGGCCCATTTTTTCACGGCCGGAATTTGCTCTCGTAATTCGCTCAAATTGGCCGTTGTGGCTTCATTTCGACTCAACATGAAGAAATCTCTCGTATCGCACGTTCAAAGGAGAACGATGGTGGAAAAAACAAGATTGGTGGATTATACTTGTGTGCAGGGGAACACTCGTGATGCGTCTACTTGTCAGCCGCCCCCGCCCCACTCAGGAACAGTCTAGATGCAAAAAGCTCTTTCATTTGTCGGGATTGTAGTATCAGCACTACTCCTCTTGGTTTTCGGCCTCGATCTGGCCGTTGGAATCCCTTTCAAAGGGGCCAATACCATAATGAGCATCAGCTTTATCATCTCCTCGGCAATTCTTGGTTACCTTAGCTGGACTACGTTGCGCGAGCAGGTTTAGGTTTGAAATATAGGCCGAATTATGAACCGGTCGACGATATCAAAGCCGCTTCCTCTTCTCAGCTAAAATCGCTTGAATTACTCCTTCGACCGAATACTCGACGGCTTCCGCCGCCGGCTCGAAGCCAAGTTCCCTCAACACGCCTGACGTTATCGGGCTGATACTTGCCAGTTTCGCGCGTTCCAGTTTTTCGCCAAAAAGCTGTACAATCGAGCGGGCAATAGCCGAGCTGGTAACCGTAACCCAATCGACCCGCCCGGCTTCCAACTCGACCGCAACCTTCATTATATCGGGATTGTTCGGCAAGATATCGCGGCTTTCATAGACCACGACCTCTTCGACAATCGCTCCGGCGGCAACCAGCCGGTCGCTCAGCACTTGCCGACCACGGCTCGCCCGTGCCAGCAGAAATCGTTTGCCACATCCGTCGCTTAGACACGCAACGTCCACAAGCCCGTCGGCTAAAGCTTCGGCCCGATATTCCCGCGGCACGAATTTGGCGTGGAGCCCATGCTTTTTTAACTCCTCCGCTGTACCCGGCCCGATCGCGGCTAGTTTCAGCCCCTCAGGTATCTGTTCGCTGCCAGTGAGCAAACAAAGCCGTTCGATGAGATAATTCACGCCGTTTGTGCTGGAAAAAACCAGCCAATCGAATTCCTCCAAGCGCGCCAAGATCGCATCCACCGGACCCCAATCGTCGGGCGGCGCGATTTCGACAGCCGCCTGGACTTGAACTTTGGCCCCCAACTCCTCAAATCGCCAGCACAATTCGTGAGCCTGCCGTCGTGGTCGTGTAATCAACACGCTCACGCCTGTTAGTGGGGGGTGCTCCATACCATTTTCTGGTGTCGGGTGCGGCATTAGATTAAGATTCAGCAAAATGGCCCCCAAAAGGCTACCGGCGCATGCCGGGAAGCCGAAGAAAACGAGCGTGAAGCACTCCAACCTAATCCTAGCCGTTGTGTTAGTCAACATAGTGGTTAGAATGACATTATCTGGTGGGCGGTGATATTCTTCTCCACGGAAATCCAAATTCCGAATATTTCTAGTTCACCAGGTATACTGAAACTCCAAACAAAATCGAGTCAGCAATGGAACCTGAAGGGCAAGCCAAACCAACGGAAGCGACCGGACGCCAACCTCTCTCGCCTGCTAAACGACAGCGGTTGCAGAAGCTATATACGCACGCCGGTCAACAAGCATCCCAAAAAAACTTCGACTATGCCACCGATCTGTTCACCCAATGCGTCTTGGGCGATCTCGACAACGAGATGTACCTGCGTAGTTTCTTGAACAACCTCTATAAGAAATACGACTACAACAAAAAGGGCGCCAAGATGGCCGGGCTGAAAACCCGCGGCACATGGGCGGCCATGAAAAAGTCTCAGCTCCAGAAAGATTGGGAAGGTGTTTTGAAGCATGGCTACGAGATCCTCAAGGTCAATCCCTGGGACTCTTCTGCCCTACTGGCCATGTCGGCCGCCGGCGAGGAAATGCAACTGGATAAAGTACCATTGATGTTGATTCTCACGGCCTTCAATTCGTCTACTAAAGACGTGAGCGTGGCCCGCGCGTGCGCCAAGGCCCTCACGCTCCGCCACGAGTTCCAGCAGGCCATCACCTGCTGGCATCGGGTCGAGGTTCTCAAACCCAAGGATGAAGAAGCGGCCAAGCAGATCGGCGAACTGCAGGTCAAAATCACTATCGACAAGGGCGGATACGAGAACGCCGAATCTTCGGTCGACGTGGCGGCCGATAAAGACTCACTGGCCAAACATAGCGTGGCAAGTGAGAAAACGCCTACCCAGACCCAGTCGCCTTACGAAACCTTGGAGCGAGAAATTCGCCGTGAGCCCTCTTCGCCCCAGCCCTATGTGCAACTAGCCGAGGCCTATTTCCGCGACGAGAACTATACCAAGGCCGAAGAAGTGTTGACTCGCGCCTTCGAGGCCACCGATGGTAATCCCGACATTCGCGAGAAACTAGAAGACGCTCAATTAAGAAACCTGCGCATTAAAATCCGAGAGGCTGAAAAAGAGCGGGCAGCGGTCAAGGATGACGATGTGAAAAGCGCCGAAGCCCGCAAAAAGCATCACCAACTCAGAAAAGAATTCGACCTCAAATCACTGGAAGTCTGGAAAAATCGTGTGGAACGATACCCCAACGATTTGACTTTCAAATACAACCTGGGCGACTTCTGTCAGCGCACCGGCAATTACAAGGAAGCTATTCATAACTTCCAGCAAGCCCGCAACGACCCCCGCTGGAAGGGGCTATGCCTGCTGAAACTAGGCCAATGTTTCTCCCAGATCAAGCAATATCGACTTGCAGTAGCACAGTTAGAGTCGGCAATTGCGGAGATTCCCGACCGCGACACCGACACCAAAAAAGAAGCCTTATATTATGCCGGACGGTTGGCCCTGGGCTTGAAAGATGCTGATATGGCCGACAGACACCTTACGGCCCTGGCCGCCATGGATTTTAGCTACAAGGATGTCTCGGATCTACTGGACAAGGTAGCCGAAATGCGTAACAATGAGTGATTCCCGATTTGGGCTAGTTCTGTAGCAAGCACCTAACACCCCCATTTGCAGACGGTAAATAATACCGCGCGACACATGCCAAATACCAAAAGTGCCAAGAAGCGACTCCGCCAAAACGTAGTGCGGAGAACACACAGTCGATCTATCAAGCGGGCTGTCCGTACCCAGATCCGTAAAGTACGCGAGGCCGTGCAGGCCAGTAACACCGAGTTGGCCGAGACCGAATTCCGCCTGGTCGCCAAAAAGCTCGATCGCGCCGCCGCCCGAAACATCATCCATCGCAACTCGGCCGCCCGTCTCAAGTCACGCCTCTCGGCCAAGATCAAGGCCCTCAAGACGGC
>JAFGTN010000426.1 GCA_016934075.1 Pirellulales bacterium | reverse complement strand
GCTCGGATTTCGCCGGCATGCGCATGCTCAACGGCGCCGCCATGCACGTCTATCACTTGAACGACTACCCGGCGGATCCCCCCCGCGAAACCATCAACGATTCGCACCGCGTATATCCGGGTGACGGTATTGCTCCTATTCCCAAAATCCTTTCGGACATGAAGGCCGCCGGTTTCAGCGGCGCTCTGTCGCTGGAGATATTCAACCGCGAATGTTGGAAACAAGATCCCCTGCAAGTAGCCAAGACGGGCCTTCAAAAGATGCGCGCCCTGGCCGACGTGGTAGATGGAAAAGTAGAGTAATCTCGTAGGGTGCGTCCGCGACGCACCAAGTATTACCAAACACGATGAAAACACAAAAATGCTCAAACACAAACAAGCCGTAATGTTGTTGATTATCTCGGCCATAATCACCGCATGTTTTGGGGGAAGCAGCACCATGGCACAACACCACGCCGTTAAACCAGTTGCCGTACCCGAGTTGCCCGAGGGTTTGACCTGGCTGAACACCTCCAAACCGCTCAAGCTCGAAGATTTGCGAGGCAAGTTCGTCTTACTCGATTTCTGGACCTACTGTTGCATCAACTGCATGCACATCCTACCCGAGTTGAAGGAGTTAGAAAAAGCCTACCCCAAAAACCTCGTCGTCATCGGCATACACTCGGCCAAGTTCGAAAACGAACGCGATACCAAGAACATTACAGAGGCCATTTTGCGTTATGAGATCGAGCACCCGGTAATCAACGATTGGGAGTTGAAGGTTTGGAAACTTTTCGGCGCCAGGGCATGGCCAACGGTGATTCTCATCGACCCGCAGGGCAAGGCAATATGGTGGCGGAGCGGCGAGATCACTGCCCAGCAGGTTCGCGAGGTGATGTCCAAGGCCGTGCCATACTATCGTAAGTTGCGGGTATTGGATAACAAGCCGCTCGAGTTCCAGTTGGAAGCGGCTAAAGCCAAGCCCACGCCATTGCGATTTCCCGGCAAGGTGCTGGCAGACGAGGCCGGCCATAGACTGTTTATTGCCGACAGCAATCATAACCGCATCGTGGTAACGGGGCTTGACGGTAAGCTCCTGAAAACCATCGGCGCGGGCCCAATTGGCCGTGCAGACGGAGATTTCGCCACCGCACAGTTCAACAAGCCGCAAGGAATGGCCCTTAAGAGTAACATACTCTATGTGGCAGACACCGAGAACCATCTTCTGCGGGCCGTTGATTTAGATAAGCAAACGGTGCGAACCATTGCCGGCACCGGCCGGCAGAACCGCAAGGCGGTCGATCCACGAAAGGCTCTGCGACCACGGCGTACGGCCCTCAGCAGCCCCTGGGCTCTTTACGTCCATGGTGACTATCTATATATAGCCATGGCCGGCCCGCATCAGATCTGGAGGATGTCGCTGGACGAATCGGCTATCGGTCCGTACGCCGGCAACGGTATCGAGGATATCGTCGACGGTAGCCTGCTGCCACCACGGTCGTACGAGATGGGCTATTCGTCTTTTGCACAACCCAGCGGCCTGGCCTCCGACGGTACGTGGCTCTACGTAGCCGATAGCGAAGGCAGCTCAATTCGAGCGGTACCCTTCGATAGTAGCGATAAAGTCAAAACCCTGGTGGGCACCTCGCACTTGACTCAAGCACGACTGTTCACATTCGGCGACGTTGACGGTCCGCCTCAAAAAGCCCTACTGCAGCATCCCTTGGGCGTTGTATTCCACAGAGGTAGCCTCTATGTGGCCGACACCTACAACAGTAAAATTAAACGCATCGATCCCGCCACAGGCAACGTGCAAAGCCTTGGCGAAGACGGAAAGCTGCCCGCTGCCGGCGGCGAGTCCATCACGCTTAACGAGCCGGCCGGCATAACAGCCGCCGGCAACAAACTCTACGTGGCCGACACCAACAACCACCGTATTGTGGTCGTCGAATTGGGCGAGGAATCTGACGAAAAAGGGACCGAGCACGTTAGCGCGTCGGTATTGAACATTTCCGGCCTGTGAAACCATTTAAAGAATGATGTGTGGCACGCCCAGAATGGGCGTGGAGAGACAGTTCACGCCCAAGATGGGCGTGTCAATCACCGTTTGAGAGCTATCCGGACACTTTCAAATAGATTCTCCAAACCATAACCACAGCCACAAATAGGACGACCAACAGCCCGATTCCGCCGAGAAGATTTGTCTTCCAGGTATTCTGGCGATCACCCATTATATCTTTCTGGTTTGCCAGCCAAAGAAGGGAGAGTGCCATCAGTGGGTTGCCGAGAACGGTTAAGGCTTGCCCGAAAATGATCAGGTTGATAGTGCTAAGTCCTGTCAGACGCGACGCCAGTGCTACAACCATACCTATAAGCATGACAACTACGGTGAAAATACGTGGCAAGCGGTCGCTCAGGCGAGCCGGCTTCCCGATGCCATCTGATAGGATCGCTCCACCGATCATGGCATTGATGAGGAATGGATTCATGCAGACTGCCACGAGTCCGATACAGAAGATCCAGTAGGAATATTGTCCGAGTAGCGGTTGCAATGCCGAGGCGAGCGTTCCGATGTTATCGGCCGCTTGACCGCGGATTACGGTGGCGGCAGTGATCATGATAATCATGCTTACGCCGGTGAGTACGCAAACGCCGAAAATGGAATCGCCCACGCTTCTTTTGTAGTCATCGATGTCCCAGTTTTTTTCGCGAACAAGGTTTCCTTGAAAAAAGGCACCCGCCACGGAAAGCGTAGTACCGAGCAACGACGCTATCAGAATCATCGGGTCTATAGCCTTGTCTTCGGCAAACTGAGGCTCCGGGATTTGTGGAATGAAGCCTTTCACAATCTCAAAGATGCTTGGCTGCGCTGCCACCAGATTAAAAACAAAGCAAAGCAGGATGATGCCGACCATGAACTTCATCATCCTCTCCAGCGCTTGGTAAATGTGCTGCGCGGTAAACAGAAAGATGACGATCGCTAAGTTGAAGGCAACGAGGATTGCCGGCACGATCCACACAGGAGCATCATCGGGCATGAGTGCTCCGGCTGCTGCAACCACGGCCAGGTTGTTGGAAAATTGGAAGGTTGAACAAATCAAACACAACGTCAAACCAACCACCGCCGCGGCCGGGCGACCCAATCTCTGGGCAATTAGTGTACAAGGCGTTGCCCCACCGACTACACCGATGCGCGCTCCCATTGTCAGAAATATGCCCATCATCAGGCCGGTGAACACCAGCAGCCAAAGCAAATCATAGCCGAAGACTGCCCCCACGTTGGAGCTAATCAAGAGACTTCCCGGCCCGAATACTACACATGCCGTAATCAGGGCGGGGCCGATGGATTTCCACCATGGTGGACGCTTGGACTGCGTTTCGTTGGGCTGCACGTTCTTACACCTGTTTTTCGGGTAACAAAAAAACCGGGGGCTCAACTCGACCGAAGAATCGGCAGGAACAAGTCTTGCGGCCATGCATTCGAATGTAAACGAACGTTATTGGGCTGCACTATAAGCTATCGAAGCACGAATCGCAATAGGCTGCCAAGAACCTGGTAAAACACGCCGAATGGGTCGAAATAGCCAATCGTAGGGTGTGTCCGCGACACACCAAATTGGCTCATTGTAGCTGTGATTATTATTCTCCAACGCACTTCGATACGTCCAACTCGATATGCAGCCCGCCGTAGGTAGCGACCCAAAGCTTGCCGGGCTCGATCTCGAACATGTACGGATAGCTGACATTGCCCTTGGGTTTGCGGGCGACCACCAGTGACTTGGACCACGTTTTACCCTCGTCACTGGAAACCGCGAAAGACAGTTCGTCACGGTGCCAACTGGCGGGCGCTTCGTGGTAGTCGGGCCAGTGGACGAACTTGAAATCGGGATCGTTCTGTGGCCGAAGACGGTTCCAGACCAGCGCGATGCGACCGTCTTTGAGTCTTCGTAGAAATCCGGGCGCACTGCTGGCGTCTATATCCGAGGCATACAACGTGCGCCACGACTTGCCGTCGTCGTCTGAAAAAGCATTCCAAAATACGTTCCAGTTGGTGCGGATCAGCATCCAAGGCCGGCCGTTTTGCATCAGAATCGCGGCCTCCTTAGTGCCGTCATGGTGCCCGGCCCCGCCCAGGTCGAGTACGTGGCTGGGCGTCCAGTTCTCGCCTTCGTCTGTCGAGCGGTAAGTTATCACAGCATGGCGCCCGGGATTATGCAGCAGTTTCATGGAAGTCATTATAATGCTTCCCTTATCCGTCTGTATGATGCCGCTATTGTCGCCCGTCCAGTCGTCGTGCAGCTTTTGCGGTTCGAGCCAGGTTTTGCCGCCATCAGTGCTGCGGACCACGAAAGTCGGGAGCTTGGCCCCCGGCGCGTCGTGCAGCTTGGAGGTCCAGGTCCATTTCTTTTCTTTGCCGTTGGAGAAGGGAATGATGATCGTGCCCTTTTTCGTACGCAAAATATCTCGGCCCACGCCGAGTGCCATGTGCTCCGTGTCTTTCAAAATGGTCGATAGCTTTTTCCAGGTCTTTCCCCGGTCGGAACTGCTAAATGCCGCATTACCGCTGATGCATAATAATTCACCGCCGTCCATGTGCAGGTATTTACCCGGCTTTATGCCCTTAAGCTCGACGGCGCAGTCGGGTATCCAATATCCATTGGATGTAACCTTTCCCCCGCTTGAGCCCTTTGGGGCCAGGTCCTTTGCGGACGGCGCGTCCTTTGCAGTCGCGATTTGGATCAGCGAAAGTAAAACCGCGCAAATTAATAATCCGCACGACGTGAGTTTTTTGGTGGTATGCATTGGTACATCTCCCTTCACGAGGTAAATCGGGAATTATGTGCGAAAGTTCGGGAGGGCGAAGCTCCTGCTGAGCCGAGAACTACCAAAACGTTTTTGCTAATAAATTTGGCTCAGCGGGAACTTCGCCTTCCCCATTCCCGGCTACACCGCATTATCTACTCAAGACGACACTGATGCAACTGCCCGAGCGATAAACTCGTTTACTTGTTCAGCATGGGAAAGATTGATCAGATGCCCCCCGTCCTCGATGATCTCGTTCGGTTCGACGTTTTTGATTGAAATTACGTGGTCGCGGCGACCGTGGAGTTGGAACGTGGGTACGTCGGCCGGTGGTGATGATTGCCAGCGGAGAATGGCGGCCAGGGCCCATTGCATGAATCGGCTGTCCTGGTCCTGAAACATTCGAACCGGTAACCGCCGCAAATCCTCCGGCAAGCCCATGTAAAAGAGGTTCACCACCGGCGCCAGAGGTTTGGCAATACTATAAGCCTCCGCTGGAAGGGCGTTCGCTAGCGGCGCCAGGCCGCGTTGCCAGCCTCGCAAACCATTCCGTGATCGGCAGGTTGCGACCAGAATCAGCCCGCTTGGTTTCAAGTCTCGCTTGCAAAGATGCACGGCCAATTCATGGGCAACCATTCCGCCCAGCGATACACCCCCGATGATATATGGCCCGCGGGGATTAATCGTTTCGGCCAGACGCTCGGCGTATTGCGACAGTGACTCGCCGCGGCGGTGGGAAATCCATGAAGGAACCGTGAAGTTTTTGAATACATTCGCTTGTGGAGTATACAGTCGGGCATCGGTTCCAAAGGCGGGCAAAAAAATCAACTCGGTAGTATCAGACACGTCGCTCATCCCCAAACCATCTCCACCCCTTCTCTTCCCTTCCTTCTTCGTTACCTTTGTTTCCTTCTGTGAAAATAGTACTCACATGCAAATCATATCCACCGCCTTGTAGACCGTCTTCACAACCTCGAAGTCGTGGCGGCGATATAAACGGATGGCGTCGATGTTTTCGGCCGTGACTTCCAGCGAAGCTCGGTCCAGTCCGACTCGCCGAAAGCCGTCCAGCGCCTGGAACAGCAGGCAAGTGCCCAAACCTTGGTCACGGTACCCTTCCACGATACCCAGATTCTGGATCGAACCGATACCGGTGTCTTGGCGGATGCCTTGGATTGTTCCGCAGTACTCCTTTTCGGCGGAATCTTTACGGTAAACGGCCAACCAGGTGGCCTCGGGCAAGAAGCCCGGTTTGTTGGAGATATCGCGCATAAGACGCCGGCAGCCTGCCAATTCGCCGAAGCAGGGGAAGACATGTGCGTCGATCTCATCGCGGAAACTCATGTATTTGGCCTGGGCGTGCAGGTCCACCAACGAACTGCTCCACGGCAGTATCGTGAATCCATCAGGAACCGGACGTTTGTGCGGAGGATTGGCGATCAGATCGATTTCCATCCGGTATCGCTTGAAGTAAGTAGTACTCATTCGGTCGCTCGTTTCCGAGGGAATGCTGATCCGTTGGGCGAAGCTGTCACCCGATAAAATATCCACACGTCTGCGTTCGTCAATCACTATCTGCACCGTAGCGGGCCAAGGAACTTTTTGCAACTATTTTTGTGTTTTTGCCCGCCAATTTTATGAGATCCGGCTCTTTGCCACAAAATATTAAACCGCAGCGCAAGCGAGGGGGGACGACGTTTTTCCCTATTCCCCCTCGCTTGCGCTTCGCGCTTAGTATTTTGTGAGAATAAAAAGGACTAACAAATCTCTTCGGCCTACGAGCGGGGGGGACGGACGTTTTTCAACTTCTCCCGCACAGTCGGAACAGCCGGAACAAGTGGTTTCGGCTCAAAGCTCACTGTCCATTGCCCTTAGACTTTCCCGCCATAAGATCTATCCAGAGAACATCTTACGCATCGACTGCCAGACGCCACAGCCAGGATTCTATCTAGCAACCTCCATTCATTCGTGCTGGAAATTCCCATAAACCATCATGCCCCACCCGGCCCCTCCCCGATATGGCTTGGAATTCATATAATAAATAGTTTGCTTGGCAGCAATTTACCCCACTTTTAAGGTCATAATAGAAACGGAAGCAGATCGTGAGTACCAGCGACATTTTGAAAATCGCCGTTATCGGTGGCGACGGCACCGGCCCGGAAGTTGCCGCCGAGGGAATGAAAGTTCTCAAGGCCGTGGCCGATTCCGAAGGAATCAAATACGAAACAAAGAATTTCGACTATGGCGGTGACCGCTATTTGAAGACGGGCGAGATCCTGCCCGAGGGAGC
>JAFGTN010000425.1 GCA_016934075.1 Pirellulales bacterium | reverse complement strand
GCTCGGCAACGTGCATAAATCGGCCCGGAAAAACCTCGTCGCTGATCGTACTTCGACCATCGGCCAGGGCCAGAAAGGCCATCCATTGGGCTTGAATGTCGGTGGGTATGCCCGGGTATGGTTGCGCGGAAATGTTTTGTGCCCGCGGTCGTTGGGGAGCGGTCAGGCAAACGCTGTTCTCGGTAGTTTTGATGCGGCAACCTGATCGTTGCAAGGCATTCAGAACCGCGTCAAGATGCCCTGGCACGAGATCTTCGATCGTGGCCCGGCCGCCAGTAACGGCAATGGCCAAAAGCAGCGTGGCGGCTTCGATACGATCGGGGATAATGCGATAATCAGCGCCTCCAAGTTTTTCGACACCCTCGACCTCGATCGTCGATGTTCCCAGTCCTTCGATGCGGGCACCCATGGCGTTTAGGAACCGGCCCAGATCAACAACCTCGGGCTCGACCGCCGCTCCGTACAAAACACTACGCCCGCGAGCCATAGCGGCCGCGCATAGGACATTAGCCGTGCCTGTTACCGTGGGCCCGCGCGGTCCGCTCAATTGTACCTCGGCACCGACAAGTTGCTCGGTCCGACCGACAACATAGCCGTGCTCGACCTTCAGATCGGCACCTAGAGCCGTCAAGGCGGCCAAATGCAAATCGACAGGCCGATCACCGATAGCACAACCACCCGGCAGCGAAACCGCGGCCCGACCTCGACGTGCCAACAACGGCCCCAACACACAGAACCCAGCCCTCATGCGGCTGACCAATTCATAATCGGCCCGCACCGGATCCAATTCGACTGTGGCCAACTCCAAGGTTCCCTCTTGCGACCACGAAACGCTCAAGCCCAACGACCGCAATATCTCGGCAAGGGTATCGACGTCGGTCAACCGCGGAACACCTTCGAGCACGACCGGCTGCCGGGCCAGGATCGAAGCCGCCATTATCGGCAGAGCGGCATTTTTCGATCCGCTGGTCGCAACCGTGCCGTGGAGCGGTCGTCCACCGGTTATGCAAAGGGATTCTGGAATCATCAAGCCGTTTCTAATACGAAAACACAAGCGAATTGCCGTTGAGTTCGCCAAGCAGCTTTCCGTGTTTGGTAATGGCTATACCTTCGAGCAGATTTTCTTTCTTGACGCCGCAAACCCCTGTGCAATGTTCGCAAGAATATAGCTTTCCACCCTTTTCCATAAATGTCCGCAACATCTCTCTCACCGGCGGGAAGTCGGCGTATTTCACGTCGTCTCCAAGATCCTTAACGGCCAGTTCAGGAGCGTGGACATTCAGGAATACGACCGTTTTATGGCCGTGCTCGAGCGAGTGAATGGCCAGGGCCAGGCCCATCGACACGGCATGCAGGTCGTCCTTGCCACGGGTAATGTTAAGTACAACTCCATAGGGCTCCGACTGGCCGGCAGCCGCGGCGTTTTTCGCGCCGCTGTCTGAGCCGGCAGGACACGAACAGCCGGTCAATAGCATTGACGAAGACAGAACCGTTAATGCAACAAGCAAAACCAATGTACGCATGAGAGTCTCCTTATTCTGGGGGAATGTGGATTATGCGATTTTAATCCTGACAAGCAGGATAGTCAACAAAACCAGGAAGATGTTTTGAAAAATGGTTGTCGGCCGTCCATGGGTGCCACTGCTGGCTTGTCCAGCAGTGTAGAGTGCATGTTCCGGAAAAATACTGTTGGACAAGCCGGCAGTGGCACCTTTCCTCTAACACTTCACTGCCCGCACTACCCGCGGCAGTCGGGCCAGATCCTTCACAGTTTCCTCGAACTGAAGACCATCGGTAGCCGCGATCAATTCCAAAGTGGCGTCGTGAATGGTGGGGCTGATCTCGACGAGCAAATGCCCGCCGGGCAGCAACCGTTCTGCCGCTCGTGGCAACAGCCTCTCAATCACCTCGCTTCCTTGTTCGCCTCCCAACAGAGCCCCCTGCGGCTCATGGTCGCGAACATCGGGTGCCAGTTCAGCCATTTCAGACTGGGAAATATAGGGTGGATTGCTAACCACGAAATCGAAACGGCGGTCGGCCGGCACCGCTCCGAAGAGATCACTCTCGATGAACTCTATGCGGTCTTCCACACCATGATCACGTGCGTTTTCCCTAGCCACTTCCAATGCCTTTCGAGAGACATCAACCGCGACAAGTTCCGCCTGGGGTAAATGTACGGCCGCCGCGATGGCAATAATCCCGCTGCCGGTACCAATGTCGCAAATTCGTATGGGATCGGATCCCAACGCAGCTTTTTTACGCTCGGCAGCCAGGTCCAGGAGCTTTACCACCAGGAATTCGGTTTCCGGGCGAGGGATCAGGACGTCGGGCGTTACCCGAAATGAAAGCGAATAGAATTCACGGTGTCCGACCAGATGCGCGACGGGGACGCCTTCGGCACGGCGTTTTACCAATTCGCGAAACTTGCCGCGCGGGCCTTCGTCGACCACTTCGGAAAAGGCCGTATAGAGTTCTATCCGCTTGCAGCCCAAAGCCTCTGCCAAAAGCACTTCGGCATCGAGACGAGGGCTGTCGGCGCCGCGCTGTTTGAGATAATCGGCGGTCCATTCCAACAAGCGACCGACCGTCCATGATTCGGGCTGCAACACGGCTGGGCCTCTTGCTGTTAGTGGTCGGGGTGAAAAAACGCGAGCTTATCCGATCGTGCCAAAGGCTTTGCGGAGATCCTGTCGTTCGAATTCCAGAAGCCCTTCGATGACCGGCTCGAGGTTGCCGGCCATAATGTGGTCGAGCTTGTAAAGCGTGAGATTGATGCGATGGTCGGTAACGCGGTTTTCCGGAAAGTTGTAGGTGCGAATCCTCTGCGAGCGATCGCCGGAACCGATCTTGCCGAGCCGTTCGGCCGAACGCTTTTTGTGCTCTTCTTCCTGCCGTCGCTCGTAGAGCCGGCTCTTGAGAACGCGCAGGGCCTTGGCACGGTTCTTGTGCTGGCTCTTCTCGTCCTGGCAGGTCACCACTATGCCCGACTCGATGTGCGTCAGGCGGATGGCCGATTCGGTCTTGTTGACGTGCTGTCCACCTGGACCGCTGGCGTGGTACTTATCCTCGCGGTAGTCCTCGGGCGAGATGGTAATTTCCACGTCTTCGGGCTCGGCCATGACCGCCACGGTGGCTGCCGAGGTGTGAATACGGCCTTTGGCTTCGGTTTCGGGAACTCGTTGAACGCGATGGCCGCCGCTTTCGTATTGCAACTGTCGAAATACCCCCTCGCCCTCGACGCCCAGGACGATTTCCTTGAACCCGCCCAGTTCCGTGGGGTTCATACTGAGGATTTCCACCTTCCAGCCGTTGTTTTCAGCGTAATGCTTGTACATTTGGTAGAGATCTCGCGCGAACAGGGCGGCCTCGTTACCACCGGTGCCGGCACGGATTTCCAACATGCAGCGCGTACGGTTTGCGTCCTCGCCGCCAATTGTCATGTCCAGCAAATCTTCCCAGTATCCCTCGCGTTCTTTTTTAAGCTCCGGCAGTTCGGCCTCGGCCAACTCGCGCATTTCGGCATCGGCACTCTTGGCCAATTCCATGGCTTCAGAGATCTGATTGTTGAGTGCCAGGAAATGTCGATATTTGATTGCCAACTTGGCCAAGGAACCGTGCTCGCGCGCAACGGCAGCCAAAAGCGGTGAATTTGCAAGCACCTCGGGATCGACAAGCTGGGCTTCCAGCTCTTCGAAACGGTGCAGCTTCTTTTCGAGCATATCGCGCATGATGAACTTCCTCAGCAAGGCCTCATGACTTCGACCTCTAATAGCTTTACGGTCGAGGGAGGATCAGAGTTAAAGGCTCATAAGACTTCCTTGTTGGCGCAGCATATAACCGTAGCCTGAGTTTCTCGATCAGCTCAACTCGGCACTGACCGAGCAGCAGCCGGCAGCACCCTTTTTCACGAACAGCTAGACGTCTTCGGCCTGCGACTCTTCCTTCTTGCCTCGCTTGAGGCTGGAATAGCCCGTTCCCGCAAATTTCTTCTGGAACTTCTCGATTCGGCCGGCCGTGTCCACATATTTCAGCTTGCCTGTATAGAAAGGGTGACAAGCGTTACAGATGTCCACCTTGAGTTCCGGTTTGGTGCTTCGAGTTGTGAAGCCATTACCGCAACCGCAGGTGACCTTGGTCTCGACGTAGTCCGGATGAATGCCATCTTTCATGATTGGTTTCCTGCGTCCAAGGCAATAGCCTTGTCAAATAACGGAAATGCCGCCGGCCGCCATACATAAACTGTGGGACCGGATGTCTATCGTATAAATTTGAATCCTATAGTTTATATCTCTAACGCCATCCGTACAAGCGGGTATTAGGGTAGATCCGCAATGATTTTTCGCTCGCAGGCGGTATTTTGGAAGTTCCAGGAGGTCACTGTCGGCTAGAAATAGCGACATTGGGGGGCATGGTGCCGGGGTTCGAAAGAATGTTATGAATACATAGCCCCGTTTCTACATATACTATTGTGGCAGAACCGGTAGCACGGTTTCAGATGCCTTGCGCTGCTTCTCTGCTTCGGCTTTCTTAGACGCGAGCCTATCCTGTAACCATTTGATCCTGAGCAAATTGCCCGCCATGCCGGGTGAATCGGTGTCGGCTTTGAACAATCTGATGGCTTGTTTCAAATCGCCGGCTGATTCATAAATCCGAGCCAGATTGTACTTGGCCCCACTTGTCCAGGGGCCTTTC
>JAFGTN010000424.1 GCA_016934075.1 Pirellulales bacterium | reverse complement strand
CAAACGGCAAGCGGACGTTCTCAAGGTGATCACATCCTTCTGGCAGAAACATGGCTACTCGCCAACTGTTCGAGAAATCTCGGAGGCGATTGGCAATAGTGCACCGAACGGAGCCATGACGCTTATCAAAGGGCTGGAAGCCAAGGGCTACATCATCCGCAATGGAATTCAGCCCCGAACGATCCGCATTCTCCGCCTCCCATCGGACAATGCCAATGGTGGACCGACAGATGTTCCGCCAGAACCTGGCATCTACGAGAACGTGCCGTTTGAAGACTATCTGGCATGGGACGCCGTTTCCAATTCACGGATCTCTTTGGCATTGCGGTCATTGGCACATTACCGCGCCAGCTACACCCAGGAGCCCACCCCCGCCATGCGTCTTGGATCGCTGGTCCATTGTGGTGCGTTGGAACCTTTGGCAATCGCTCAGCGGTACGCAGTGATGCCGGCTTTTGAGCAGGACGCGGAAAACCAGACCAAAGATGGAAAACCGACGCAGAGCAAAGCAACCACTTACTACCGCGACAAGGCAGCCCAGTTCGCCGAGGCCAACCGGAACAAAGAGATCGTGACGCAGGCCGAGTATGACAATCTGGTTGGTCTGGTTCGATCCCTGGCCAGCAATGAACGGGCCATCGAATATCTTGGCGGTGAAGGACCGGTTGAGGTGTCGATCGTCTGGGAAGACCACAACACTGGTCTGCTCTGCAAGGCACGGATAGACAAATGGCAACAGAACAAGCAGCGGTTCTGTGATCTGAAGACGTGCCGGGATCCACTCAAGTTCAATCGGGCGATCGCTGAGTACGGCTATCACCGGCAGGCTGCTTTCTACCAGGTGGGCCTGCATGCTGTTTTGAAAGATATCCGCTTGTGGCAGTCACCTCACCTGGTCGCAATTGAACCAGCCGAGCCGTGGGGACTTCGAGCGGCACCGCTCCATGACGAGTGGCTTATCATTGGCCGCGAGGAAGTCAACCGAGCACTCCGGCTCATCGCGGAAGCGAAGGAACGTGACATCTGGCCAGGCTACGACAGTCCCGATCATTGGCTCCCGCCCGGCTGGTACGGAGCCAAGGAATCTGACGATCCGATCGAATTGTCGGTCGGTGGTGAAATCTTGGCAGTCTGATTTACAAATCCATACCCAAATTGATCAACGAAAGGAAAACCATGAACGCAAATGATCTGTGTCCAAGCCCTCACCTCGAAGCGGCCGATCTTGGTGGGAAAGATATAAGGGTGACCATTGCCGGCGTTGCATTCGATGAGGTTGGCGAGGAGCGGAAGACGAAAGGGACCATCCACTTCAAGGAATTCATTCGTGCTTTCGTCCTAAACCGGACCAATCTCAAAAGGATCATGGCACAACACGGCAGCGAAACCGACGAGTGGATCGGGAAGAAAATCACTCTGTATCCATCAGAAACGGACTTTGCCGGCAAGACCGTGCCATGTATCCGGGTGCGGGAAAAGTAGCCCAGGACCGGATGGAGCCGCGACTATGGCAGCAAAATACCGAAAGATCGATCCTCGAGTCTGGAACGATGAAAAGTTCCAGGCTCTACCACCGGAAGATAAGCTGATCTTTCTCTACTGCTTGACTGGACAGGCAAACAGAATCGGTCTTTTCAAGTTCTCGATTGGGATGGCAATTGAGGATATCGGAACGTTACCCCAAACGTTCGCCGAACGTTTCGCTAACGTTAGGCGAACGTTCAATTGGGGGTACGATTCGACCGCTCGAGTGCTCTGGATTCCGCACTGGTGGCGCTACAACAAGCCCGACAATCCCAACACCCTAAAGGCTTGTCTTGACGATCTGCACGAAGTTCCGGACACCGAGCTAACTACCTTGTGGGAAAACAACTTAGACGATCTCGGAAAACTCGCTGAAACGTTTACCATAACGTTAGCCGAACGTTACCCCCAACGTTACCCCAAACGTAGGGCTAACCAGGAACAGGAACAGGAGCAGGAGCAGGAACAGGAACAGGATTTAAACCCCCCTACCCCCCAGCAGCAAAAACTGAAACCAGAATTCCCGGAGATCCTCGACACGCCAGATTTCAAGGCGATCCTTGAGGCGTGGAAGGATTACCGGGGAAAGGCGTACAAGCCGCGAGGGCTCCAGGCGCTATTGAGCCAAGCGGCGAAACGGGCCGCGGACCACGGTCTGCCGGCAGTCATCAACGCAGTCGAACTGGCAATGGCAAACGGCTGGACCGGCTGGAACTTCGACGGCAGTTTTCATTCGAAAGGAGCAGCGAAACGTGACTCAAGAAATCTCAGACCTGAAGAAGCCCGAGCCAGGACAGGACACGGAACACTCCGACCGCCAGCCTGAATCACTCGACGATGCGATTGCTTTCTTCGAATCGTGGATGGGAGCCGGTGTCTTCTCACCGTATGCGAAGCGGATTGAGAATCCCAAAAAGCGATGGTCGGCTTTCCTTGACTTGGTCAAGCGGCGTGGTCAGCGTTACGCGCTGTGCACTCTTGATAATTTCGATTTCAAGAGCCGTGATTCCAAGCGAAAGCTCGGTGTACTCGACGAGTTGCGTTCGTTCTCCGCGAACATGCCAGAGCGAATTGCGAACGGTTCCGGCCTGGTCCTGCTTGGCCCGCCAGGTACGGGCAAGGACCATTTGCTGATGGCGTGCATGCGCGATGCGATTCTGATGCATGGTTTCACGGTCTCTTGGCATGACGGCTTGGAACTGTTCCAGCAGGTGAAAGCGGCAATTGCGCGAGATGGCACGGAAAAATTCTTCAAGCAGCTCTACTCACCACAAATCCTGGCCCTATCCGATCCGGTCCCGCCCAGAGACGAATTGACGGCTTACGAACTGTCGATACTTCGTAACGTCATCGAGAAGCGTTACTCATCCGGATTATCGACATGGATCACGACCAACGTGCAAAACTACGACGAGGCCAGAAAGCTCTTTACCTCAGCGGTGCTCGATCGTCTGCTGCATGGAGCACTGGAATTATTTTTCGGATGGGAAAGTTACCGAACACGAACGGAGGCAAAGTCATGTGCGACCGCGACGAACTGAGTGCCGATGACTGGACCACATTTTACGTGGACGCGATTCCCAAGCCGCAGCCACGCCACCAGATCGGAGTGGTCGCCGGCAAGGCCATGGCATTCGAGGCACCCAAGTCGCATCCGATCCATGTATTCAAACTGGCGGTGCGGGAAGCGGCGATCAAGGCAAGCAACGGCCGGCCACGCATGGATGGGCCAATCGTGCTCGAAACCGAAATCGTCCTGCCACGGCCGGCATCGATGACGCGGAAGACCAAGCCGAATCCGTCCGTGTTGCACCACAAGCTCGGAGACGTGGACAACTACGCCAAAGCGATCATGGACGCGATGGACGGGATCTTCTGGGCCAACGATTGCCAGGTCGCCAAGCTCTATGCGGCGAAGTGGTATGCGGCCGGCGATGAGAGGCCGCACTGCAAAATCACCGTCGGGCCCGCTCGTACCAAGAGGTCAACACGCAAATGATAGAAAAATCATTATTCCACGGCCAGCTGGCGATCACAGCTGAAGATACGAAAGTCTGGGTGATTATTCAGCTCCACGGTCTCGATGATGATCGGGAACTCCATATGCCATTCACGACACAAGAGGCGATTGAAATCGGACAATCTCTGATCCGTGTTGCCAACAATTTGATGGTGGATGGCTGCCATTTGAACTGAGAAGACGGATGCAGGTAATTCGTGCCACCGCCGGTCAATGGATCACGGACAATATGCTCGTCGCTGATATTCACGGGGGGGAGGTGGCGGTTGTGGTGCTGACTGAGATCAGGGACTCGAGAGATGATGGAGAGAAGTTGGCGGAGCGGATTCGGCGAGTGAGGCGGGCGAGGACGAAGTGGGATAAGTGCGGGGAGGATGGGATTGGGGTAGATAAGTGATTTTGGTGTGATTAAAATACTATTCTGCTTCGGACGAAAGAGGCAATCTATAAATCTATGTTATTTATGCAGTTGTATGCCTAAGCATTACATCCACCTTCTTGCTAAGGGTAGAAAAAATCTGAGATATATCCTTACGAGCTTATTGAAAACGTGCATTTCCCATTATAATCGTGGTTGGATTGTACTTCTCGTAGGTTGTTCTTCAGCTCTGTTTCGAGTACCACGTTGAAAGGAGGATCTAATGAAAATCACCACCATTTTAACAATCTTTTTATTGGCGTTCTGCTGCGCCACTACGGCCCATGGCGTGACATTCGACTGGGTCACCGTCGGCAATCCGGGCAATGCGGGTGATACAAAAGTCATGGGGGATGGGACATCAGGCCACGGCTCTGTTTCTTACACCTACCGCATCAGCAAATACGAAGTCACCACCTCACAATATGTAGAGTTCCTCAACGCCGTGGCTGCATCCGATCTGAAAGGGCTCTACCGCCCCTCCATGTCGTCGGACATCTTCGGCTGCAAGATCGAGCAAACCGGCTCGGATGGCAGCTACAGCTACTCGGTTGCCGCCGATCGAGCGAAACGTCCAGTAAATTTTGTTTCGTTCTTTGACGCGATGCGGTTTGTTAACTGGCTGGAGAACGGCCAGCCTACCGGAGCACAAGGCCCTGGCACAACGGAGGACGGTGTCTACACGATCAGCGATGGCGTGAGTGAAGTACGCAATCCCAACGCCACTTATTTCATTCCGAGCGAGGACGAATGGTACAAGGCGGCGTACCACAAGAACGACGGTGTGACGGGCAACTATTGGGATTATCCAACCCAAAGCGACTGGCCTAACAAACCGAGCAACGATCTGATCGACCCCGATCCAGGCAACAACGCCAATTTCTACGAATATTATGATAACAGCTACACAATCGGCGGCCCATATTGGATGACAGAAGTTGGCGAATTTGAGAACTCCGAGAGCCCATACGGCACGTATGACCAGGGCGGCAATGTCTGGGAGTGGAATGAGGCGATAATGGGTGGTATGTTTCGTGGCATGCGTGGCGGCTCGTTCCGCTACAGCAGCGTCTCCACCTACCTGGATGCCTCGAACCGCATCCACTACAACCCGAGGTTCGAGATCAACAGTTTCGGGTTCCGCGTCGCAAGAAGTATCCCTGAGCCAGCTAGTTTTATATTGTTGGCATGCATGGCCATACCCGTTATGATTTTGAGAAGGGGTTGAAGATAGAACCCTTTATTCTTTTTCCCTTTTACACTTTATCTTCCGCCGCCGCAGGCGGCTCGCGATATTTAAAAACGGATTTGGGACGTTGCGGACCCATCGCGAGGAGCAGATCAAAGAGACATCTATCTTGCACACCGGCATTTGTGCCGGCTGGCGAATCACTCAGCAGTAACCCATCCGGCACGCGTTCTTTTCTGCTGTGTGTACAAGTATTCCTATAGTATAAATTTGATCATATACCCCCTTGACATACCTTTCCTGATTCGTTAGAATCTCATCACAATCAAATTGGCGGTCCGCCCCCGCCTGTTGCGTACAACGCCGGGCACCGACCTCGGAAACGATTCCGTGGCAGGTGTCCGGTTTTTTTTGT